>NZ_JAHPJG010000032.1:0-54266 GCF_020515755.1 Pseudomonas sp. B20 | reverse complement strand
GACCTGATAGGCGTCGCGGGCCCAGAGCAGGCGGTTGACCACGCCAAGGTGTTCGTTCATCACGCCCTTGGGCTGCCCGGTGGACCCCGAGGTGTAGAGCACGTAGGCCAGATGGTTCGGCTGCAGGCCCAGGGCCTTGGCATCCGGATTGCCGGTCGGCTGCCTGGTCAGCTGCGCGCTGTCATCGCGGTCATCGAGCACCAGCACCGGAAGGTCCAGGGCCGGCAGGTTGTCGCTCAGGTCCTGAGTGGTCAGCACCGCCTGCGACGAGCTGTCCTCGAGCATATAGGCCTGGCGAGCGCTGGGCAGGTCAGGGTCGATCGGCACGTAGGCGCCACCGGCCTTGAGAATACCCAAGAGCGCCACGACCATTTCAGCGCCGCGACGCAGGCTGACTGCGACCCGCGTATCCGGCTCCACACCCAGTTCGATCAGGCGATGGGCGAGCTGGTTGGCCTGTTGGTTGAGCTTGGCGTAAGTGAGCAACGGCCCGCTGTCGCCGCGTAAGGCGCAGGCATCCGGACGCTGGGCGGCCTGTTGTTCGATCAGTTGGTGGATAACGACATCGCGGGGATAGGCGAGGGCGGTTTCGTTGAAAGCTGACAGTTGCTGATGCTCGGTTTCGCTCATCAGCGGGAAGTGCGCCAAAGGCGTGTCGTGCTGATTCAGCACTGCTTCAAGCATGGCGAAAATGCGCTGCTGTACGCGCTGCGCTTCCTCTAAGGTGAAATAAGCCGTGTTGAAGTTGAAATCCAGGTGGATGTCTTCAGAGGGATGGTAATCGCGTACGAAGATCGCCATGGGCGTCTGCTCGTAACCATTGTCCAGCATCAGCACCCGTGCCGGGTCCTCGCAGCCGAACGTGACGTCACCATCGAAGCTTTCGAACGAAAGTGAAACATCGAACAGCTGGTGGCGTCCGTTTTGCGCCAGCCGCAGGCTGCGATTGAGTTCGGCAATCGGGAAACGCTGGTGGCGGTAAGTGCGACGTAGTTGCGTGCCGATGTTATTCATCAGGTCGACCAGCGTTTCATGCGGATCGAAGCCCACGCGAATCGGGCTGATAGACGAAAACATACCGATGGTGGCTTTCTGACGAGCATTGGTACGGTTATGCACCGGCATGCCGACAACGATCTCATCGACCCCCGCGGTACGGCAGAAATAGGTGCTGATCACTCCGACCAGTACATGAGCCACGGACAGGTTGCATTCGCCGGCAAACTGAGTCAGCGCGTTGTAAAGCGCGCGGGGCAACATGGCTTGAACCTGGTCACTCGGGGCTGGGCCGTTGGTTACGCCTGCCTTGAAATCTGCTCTGCGTTGCAGCAGAACCGGCGGCAGTTGGGCGTAGGCCTGCTCCCAGAACAGTCGATCACGCTCGTAGCGAGAAGACGTCATATAGGCCTTGTCTTCTTCAAGGAACGAGAGGTAAGAAGGCCCCTCGGCCAGCGTTTGCTTGCCTTCCAGCAAGCCTGAGTAGGCATCGCTTACGGCGTGCGCGATCAGCACTGCTCCAATACCGTCGGCGACCAGGTGGTGCAAGCGATTGAACCAGTAATAGAGTTGCGGCCCGCAACGAACCAGACGCGACTCCCAGAGTTGTCCGGTCATTGACTCAAAGGGTTGGCGGAAGGACTCGCGCAGATGCGCAATGGCCTGCTCGGCGTCGCCGTCGACGTCAGGCAAGTCGGTCACTTCAAGCGTGAACGGCGCCTTGGACAGAACCCGCTGGCCGCCCATGCCCCTTTCGTGGCTGAAACTCAGACGCAGCGCGTCATGGCCGTCGACGACCATCTGGATGGCTTTCTCGAACAGCGCAATATCGATGTCGCCCTTGATCTCCAGAGTCATGCCGATGTTGTAATAGGGCAGGTGCGGATAGGCGAGCTGATCAAGCCAGATACCTTGCTGAACCGAAGCCAGCGGAAGGAGCTCTTGTCCTTGCGTGCACAGATTGTCGATCAACGAATTCATCTCAAAGCACCTGTTTGCGAAATCAATTGGCTCGTCTCCGGTCGAAGGGCGGCGCGGCATGGCGCTGGACGAATGCCAGTCGGCGGGAGGATTAAGAACATTGAAAAAAAAATAGAGCATCCACCTGGGGATGTCTGTCATGGGAAGCTGGGACAACTGCGCGCGGTGGTCTTCCGGGCTGGGTGATCAATGACTCAAGGCTGCGCTGCGCCTCGCCGGTATAAAGGCCTGGACCGATTCCATTGGCCTATGGAGCGGGTCGGTGAAGGAAGGTTGGTGCTTCGCCAGTGTGGCGCTTTGAAGGTGAGCCGGTCGCCGCCGCGCTCAAGGTCGCCGCGCAGAGTAAAGTCAGGGGCCTGAGCCCCCTTTTTTACTCGACGAGGTATCGAACGACTGTCAGGCAACAGCGGGCTGAAGAACTTCTTCGAGGAAGCTGAAGGCGGTTTGTTTCGATTGGTGGCTTGAGGCAAAGAACGCGAGGTGGCTGCCATCGCGCTCTACGTGCAGCGTGGCGTCCTTGATCGACGCGGCGATATACCGTGAGCCGCCGATGTGCGTAGTCGAGTCGGCGTCGCCAGCCACTACCAAGGTTGGCGCGGTGATGCGCGTCAGTCGTGGTGCCAGCTCGGTCTTGTTCAGCGCGTCATTCAGGCGCGCATAGCGATAAAACAACTCGGGATTGACGTAGGGGTAAAGCACCACGTGGGCAATGGGCTCAGGGGTGGTGGCCAGCGTCGCCTGGTCCAGGAACATCGTTTGCAGGTCAGCAGCCTCGCCACGATCCTGAGCTGCGCTTTCCATCAGCCACTCGAAGTTTTGCTGGTGAGCGGTGCGCAGGTCGTTGTCGCCCAGGTTGTAATCCCCATGCCACAGGCTCAGGGAGTTGACCCGGTCGGCGTGGGCAGCAGCGGCGCTCAGGGCGATCACTGCGCCGCCGCAGATACCCATCAGATGTGCGGTTGATAACCTGAAGTGATTCATTACGCTGATCATGTCGGCAACCTGGGCATCGGTGTCCACCGCGATCTGGTCGAATGCCTCGCAGGCACCGAACAGCCCTCGGGTCTCCCAGGTCACGACAAAAAACCGCTCGCTCAAGGCATTGAACCAGTCGCGGCAGAGATCGAACGGAATGCCGCAGGGCAATGCCAGAACCACAGGAGGCAGCTCGCGGTTGGCGCTCGCATGCACCAGCAAAGGCGCATGGTCACGGGTGGTCAGGTGCAATGTCTCGATGTGCGGCACTGCACCGCTGAATTCAAAATGCTTGAGCAGTCGATTGAAGGCGGTGACGTCTTCAGCATCGTCGAAGTGCTCGTAGCTGTAGTCGAGCGCCTCGCAGAGTTTGCGGCTTATAAAGTATTCGAACGACGACAGTTGTGCCTCGCCACCGTGCAAGTACTGCAGGGTGCGCACACCAATGCGCGCAAACGCGGCATTGATCGCCCGCTCTGTGGCTCGCACGCTGGAGCACGCCGGCTCTGGCAGAGGGTCATTGTCCCGGGCGAGAAAGCTCAGGCACACGGGATCGGGCAAATTGAGGGCAAGGTGCCTGAGCATCCTCACCGTCTCGCACAGACGCATCGCTGCATCGGAGGAAATAGTCATGGATCTACACTCTTTGTTGGGCGCTTTTTTCAGGCACATTGCGCGAGGCTACGTTCGTCTGACGTCTGTGGGTCAAACCGCTTCGAATTTCTTGCCGCGTGTGGTGTGGGTCACGAGACGGTTGTATTCGGGTGTTTCGTCACCGATCACCTGCACCGCGCCGTATTTCTCGAGACTGATGCGGCCGCCGTACTCTTCGATGTGGTCCGAATCCGGATAGACGTGCACGAACGACGGTACGTAGCGTGACGCGAAGCCCATGCGCATCTCCTGTGATTCGCCGCTGTGCGGATAGGACGCATGCATCAGCGTTGACCAGAAAATGATGAACTGCCCGGCTTTCATCTGCATGGGCACAGCAGAGGCCTCGTCGGGTTTCCAGTTCTCATCGATCTGTAACTGCCGATAGTCGTAACCGAAGAAACCGCGACGCACGCCATCCTTGACCACCGAGTTGTTGGCATCGGGTTCATAGCTCATGCGCTTGGTTTCGTCGTAATTCATGCTGTTCTGGGTGCCAGGAATGAACTGCAGGCAACCATTGGCAATGTTTGCGTCGGTGAACGCCGTCCAGACGGTGATGGTGCCGCCGAACTCTTCATTTTCCGGCCAGATGATCTGCGGCTTGCCGGAGGCATTGGCGAACGTATCGGCCTGATGCCAGTCGGTGCCTTCATCGCCCGGGTACTTGGGAAAGAACTCGGTGCGCCAGCAGAGCACATTAGGGCCGAGGATGCTTTCGACACGGTCACAGATTTCCGGGCGGCAGATATGGCTGGCCAGGAAGTCATCATCCAGATGGCGGTCGTAGTTGGCGATGTTGGTCCCCCCGGAAATGGCGTCCAGATCCTGGTAGGCCGCGGCGCTGCGGTCGAGCAGGCGCAGACGGGTGCGCTTCCAGGTTTCTTTCATTTCTTCTGGCGAATAGGCGTCAAACGGACCGATAAAACCATTTTTTTCGAACGAGGCACGCTGTTCCGCAGTTAAAGCGAATTTTTTGCTCATGAGCTTTTCCTTTTCGGTCAATGGGCTTGAACAAGGCTACGGGAGATGTGGTCGGCCAGAACTTTGGCCGTTGCGCCATCCGCCAGGATCCCGGGGTCGAGGTTGATTTTGTAATGTGTCTTGAGCTTGCTCAGCGAGCGGATCAATGCCAGTGAAGTGCCACCGGAATCGAAGAAATCATCATTGACGCCGATGTTTTTCAGACCCAGGTCTTCGCTCCAGACCTTGAGCACGAAGTGCTCCTGTTCACTGAGGCCCTTGACGTCTGCCGCGCTTGAAGGCGCCGTGCCAGCGGCAGGCGAGGGCAGTTGTTGCTTGTCGATTTTGCCGTGATGAGTCACCGGCAGTTCTGCCAGCGGCACATACACCGAGGGCCGCATGTACTCCGGCAAATTTTCGGCCATCAACGCGGCAACTTCGCTGCGAGCCTGTTCGGTCCAGGCATCGACGCCCTGGCCTGGTACCACGTAAGCCACCAGACGCAGGTCGCCATCACCGTAATCATGTACGCCGACATGGGCAGCGGCCACGCTCGGGCTGGTTTGCAGAGAGGCTTCGATCTCGCCTGGCTCGATGCGGAAGCCGCTGATTTTCAATTGCTCGTCGCAGCGACCGGCATAGCGGTATTCACCATTACTCTCCAGGGTCATCAGGTCGCCAGTACGGTAAGCGCGTATGGCACCGGGCAACTCGACGAAGCGCTCGACGTTGAGCGCCTCACGGTTCAGGTAGCCCTTAGCCACGCCTGCGCCTTCGATGTACAGCTCGCCGGTAGTGCCTGCCGCCACCGGCGCCAGGCTGGCGTCAAGCAGGTGCAGGCGCCAGCCGTCCAGCGGCTTGCCCAGCGACACCATGGCTGCTGTTTCCAGGTCCTGCGCCAACACTCGCTTGAAGGTGGTGTGAACGGTGGCCTCGGTGATGCCGTACATGTTGATCAGCGCGGGCTTCTGGTCGCCGTGACGCTCGACCCAGGGACGCAGCACGCTGGCGGGCAACGCTTCGCCACCGAACACTACGTAGCGCAGCGCCAGCGGCGCGGTGTTGCCACGATCGGCCTCATCAAGACCACGGAAAGCCGATGGCGTCTGGCTGAGTACGGTGATGCGCTGATCGGCGAGCCATTGACGCAGAGCGGCAGGAGAGCGCGAGACGTCATACGGGACAACGGCCACCTGGCCGCCGTGGGCGAGGGCACCCCAGATTTCCCAGACCGAGAAGTCGAAACCGATGGAGTGGAACATCGACCAGACGTCCTGGGCGTTGAAGCCGTAGGCGCGTTGAGTACTTTCCAGCAGGCGACTGACGTTGCCATGAGAAACCTGTACGCCCTTGGGCTCACCGGTGGAGCCAGAGGTGTAGATGATGTAGGCAGTGGAATTACTCGGGTCGATACGGGTGTCTTCAGCGGCCGGTTGCAGCGCCGGCGCGGACAGTAACTCGTCGAGCGCCAATACGCGCAGGGACGGTATTTTCGGCAGGTTGGCGGCATCACCGATGATCAGGCTCAGCTCGCTGTCGCGCACGATGTGCTCGACGCGTTTGCCAGGGTATTGCGGGTCGACCGGCACATAGGTGCCACCGGCTTTGAGAATACCCAGCAGGCTGGTGACCAGATCGACGCTGCGCGGCAGGTACATACCTACACGCGTGCCATAGGTCACACCTTCATCGCGTAACCGTGCAGCCAGCTTTGTCGACAGTGCGTCGAGCTGTGCGTAGCTCAACGTCCGGGCCGCATCGCTGACGGCGGTACGCTCGGGAAATTGTCGCGCCCTGTCACTGAATATCTCGTGCAGGAACGCACCGGGTTTGAGAGGGGCTGACGCGGCGCTAAGCGATTCGTCAGTGTTCGTAATCGGCATGACCAAGGCTCCTGTGTAATAACCAGATGCAGCGTACAAATCCGCTGCAATCGAGACATCCCTGCGGCCTGACGAATCCGTCAATGGGCCGGCATGATCCGCAGTTGGCGCATTTCAGCACCGTCTGCCGGCCTGCGTCTGTCGAGGGAAATGGGGACAAAGCCTGCCGAACTGGATCAGTACGCATCGACACGCTGTGCGACCGATGTCCCGGATTGCGGTGACAGACGCCCCTGGCCATCAGTGTTTTTATTCTTGCGCGGTGCCGGAGCGTGTTGGTCTGGCTCCCTACAAAAAGTGGATGTGAAGGGCTGAGGTCCAGGAGTTTGTTCATGAGTCTTCAAGCTAACACTGCGTCCGTTTTCGCTGATGAGCAGCAAACGGATACGCCAACCTGGCCCGACAGGGCCGCTGACCCGTCGGTACGGTTGTCCTTGCTGGCTACCGGTAACAGTTTGCCTGTGGTGATCGAGCCAACAGCTGACGAGCTGGACCCGGTGCTGTGGGCCAGCGCCCGGCGCGAAGCGATCGAGACGCTGCTGTGCCGTCACGGCGCAGTCTTGTTTCGGGGATTTGATCTGCCTTCGGTCGCCGCCTTCGAATCGTTCGCCGAGGCGCTTTCGCCTGGCTTGCACGGCACGTATGGCGACCTTCCGAAGAAGGAAGGTGGGCGCAATGTCTATCGCTCCACGCCGTATCCCGAGCGCGAGATGATTCTTTATCACAACGAGAGTTCGCACCTGGAAAGCTGGCCACGCAAGCAATGGTTCTTCTGCGAGCAGCCATCGCGGGTGGGTGGGGCAACGCCGCTGGCGGACATCCGTCAAGTGCTCGCGTACCTGCCGAAAGAGGTGGTCGAGCGCTTCGAGAGCAAAGGTCTGCTTTACAGCCGCACCTTCACCGCCGGTGTCGAGCCAAGCTGGGAATCGTTCTTCGGCACGTCCGAACGCAGCGTTATTGAACAGCGTTGCCGCGAGCAAGGTACAGACTTCGAATGGCTTGACGGCGACACTTTGCAGCTGCGCACCCAGTGCCCGGCGGTGATCACCCATCCCTTCACGGGCGAGCGTTGTTTCTTCAACCAGGTGCAGTTGCATCACCCGTACTGCATGGGCGAGGAGTTGCGCGAGGACCTGCTTGACATGTTCGGCCCCGACCGCCTGCCACGGTTGGTCAGCTATGGCGACGGCTCAGCCATCGAGGACCCGGTAATGGCCTTGATCGGTGAAGCCTACGAGGCTTGCGCTGTGCGTTTCGAATGGCGCAAGGGCGATGTGGTGATGCTTGACAACATGCTTGCCGCCCACGCCCGTGACCCCTATGAGGAACCCCGGCTGATCGTTGTCGCCATGGGCGAAATGACCGCTCGGGGCGACGTTTGGCAACCGGCCTGAATGATCGACATCCCGTTATCAAGCCAGGACTTTCAACCACCGGCGCCCGCGCTGGCTAATGCATTCAAGGGCAGCAGCTAATGAAAACCAAGCAAGAGAAGAAGGCCAGACCAGGCTCGATCATGCGTCTGTTATGGAGCAGCCATCCCTGGCTGACGTTCTTTACGCTTCTGACAGGGCTCATCAGCGGCGTTGCGTCCATTGCCGTGGTCAACGTGATCAACCAGGCGATTCATGAGGAGACCTTTCAGCGTCAGTCGCTGTTCTGGTTCGTCGGCCTGAGCGTGGTGGCGCTACTGTTCCGCAACGGTGCGTCGCTGTTTCCGGCTTATGCCAGCATGCGCATCATGACCCGTCTGCGCATTGCCCTGTGCCGCAAGATCCTCGGCACGCCGCTTGAGGAAGTCGACCGCCGCGGTGCGCCGAATGTGCTGACCCTGCTGACCAGCGATATTCCGCAACTCAACGCCACGCTGTTGATCATGCCGACGATCCTGGTGGAGTCGGCGGTGTTCCTGTTCGGTATTGCCTACCTGGCCTACCTGTCCTGGGTGGTGTTTGCGATAACCATCTCGCTGATGATGCTGGGCGTTGCAATGTACCTGCTGTTTTTCATGGGTGGCATGAAGTTCACCCACAAGGTGCGCGACGAATTCACGGCCTTCAACGAATACACACACGCGCTGGTGTTCGGCCTCAAGGAACTGAAACTCAACGGTATTCGCCGCCGCTGGTTCAGCCGCTCGGCGATCCAGGAGTCTTCGATCCGGGTCGCGAAGTACAACTACATCGAACGGCTCTGGTTCACTGCCGCCGAAAACGTTGGCCAGTTGACCCTGTCGTTGCTGGTCGGCTGCCTGCTGTTCGCTGCGCCGATGTTCGCTGTCATCGATGCCAAGACCATGAGCGCCAGTGTGCTGGCGGTGCTGTACATCATGGGCCCGCTGGTGATGCTGGTCAGCGCCATGCCGATGCTGGCCCAGGGACGCATTGCCTGCACGCGACTGGCGGATTTCGGATTCTCCATCAACGAACCGCATCCGGAGCCGGAAACCAGCGATACAGACAATGTGCTGCTTCTCGATCACAAGAAGTCCTGGGGCAGTATCCAGCTCAAGAACGTACACATGAACTACAAGGACCCGCAAAGCAGTTCCGGTTTTGCCCTGGGACCTATCGACCTGACGATCCACTCCGGTGAGCTGGTCTACATCGTCGGCGGCAACGGTTGTGGCAAAAGCACCCTGGCCAAAGTGTTCTGCGGCCTGTACATCCCGCAAGAAGGTCAGCTACTGCTCGACGGTGCGGCGGTCACAGACGACTCGCGCGGCGACTATCGCGATCTGTTCTCGGCGGTGTTCTCTGACTTCCATCTGTTCAACCGATTGATAGGTCCTGACGAGAAAGAGCATCCCAGCACCGATCAGGCGCAGACATACCTGTCGACTCTGGGCCTGGAAGACAAGGTTCAGATCGAGGGACTGGGTTACTCGACCACCACGGCCTTGTCATACGGCCAGCAGAAACGCCTGGCACTGGTTTGCGCCTACCTGGAAGACCGTCCGATTTACCTGCTGGACGAGTGGGCCGCCGACCAGGACCCGCCGTTCAAGCGTTTCTTTTACGAGGAACTGCTGCCGGACCTCAAGCGTCGCGGCAAGACGATCCTGATCATTACTCACGACGATCAGTACTTCCAGTTGGCCGACCGCATCATCAAGTTGGCGGACGGTTGCATCGTCTCCGACGTGAAGTGCGCGGTTGAGGGCAAACGCGCCTGATCTGAAGCGCTGTTCAACTTTCCAGGGACGATCCTTCATGAAGTTGCATGAAGCCGGTTGCTCCCTGGCCACGAACTGACTACCGGCTGCCGCCGCCTTTTGCGCGCGGCGAGGCCGACCCTTTGCGAGAAGAAATGTATGGCACTTGCCCTGACCGCTGCCCAACGCAATATCTGGCTGGATCAGATGACCCAGGGCGACTCGCCGCTATACAACATCGGCGGCCATCTGGAGATCGACGGCGCCCTCGATTACGAATTGTTCCAGCGGGCCGTGGACCTGTTGATTGCAAAACACGACGCTCTGCGCATGGTCCTGCTCGACCAGCGTGACGAGGAGGGCGTGCCGCTGCAGGCCTTCGCCACAAGCATGCCGATGCCGGTAACACCGATTGACCTGCAAGGGCAGGACGATCCGTTTCAGGCTGCCGAATGCTGGATGCAGCGTCAGCTTGAGCGTGCGTTCCGGCTCGATGGCGAACCGCTGTTCCGTATACATTTGCTCAAGCTCGAAGCACAGCGCTTTTACTGCATGATTTACGCCCACCACATTGCACTCGACGGCTGGGGCATGGACGGGCTCTGCGCGTCGCTCAGTGAGCTTTACAATGCGCTGCACGATCAGCAAACACCCGATCTGACAGCACCGTCCTATGTCGACTTCATCCAGGACGACAGCCAGTATCGCGGATCGCGACGGTTTGCCCTCGATCAGGCTTACTGGCTGGACAAGTACCGCGACATTCCCGAGCCCTTGCTGGTGCCACGCCCGCGTCCGGCTCAGATTCAGAACGAAGCACCAAGCCGCAGCGGCCACCTCAGCTACGGTCTGGCCCGTGACCTGGAACAGCAGATCGACGACCTGGCGCTGGGACTGAACGCCTCGTCGTTCCATGTTTTGCTGGCCGTGCTTTACGTGTACTTCACCCGCGCCTATCAGCGTGATGAACTGGTTATCGGCTTGCCGATCCTCAATCGCCCCAATGCCAGCTACAAAAAGACCCTTGGGCTCTTTACCCAGCTCAGTTCAGTGCGTCTGAAATTCAGCGCCGACCTGCCGTTCGGCGAGCTGGTCCAGGGCATCTGCCGGGCGGTCAAGCAGGATTACCGCAGCCAGCGCTTTCCCGTCAGCGACCTCAACCGTTTGCTTGAGTTACGCCGTGCAGAGCGTACCCAACTGTTCGATCTGACGTTCTCCTATGAGCGCAACGATCACCTGCTGCGCTTCGGCCAGGCAACCGCCCACGCCGTCAAATCTTCGAACAATCACGAACAGACACCGCTGGCCATACACCTGCGCACCAACGCTTACGAGACTGAATCGCGACTGCACTACATCTACAATGAGGGGTATTTTCAGCACGACGAAATCGCCCCCCTTGCCGAGCGCTTGCAGCATGTCATAGAGCAGGGGCTGGCGAACCCGCACCTGCCTGTACACGGGTTCTCGCTGATCGGCAAGACCGACACTTTGCAGATGCAGGCGTGGAATGCCGGTCAGCCACCTTTCGCCAATGACCTGACGATTCACCAGCAGTTTGAAGCCCGCGCCGCAGAGCGACCAGACGCCGTCGCGCTGATGTTCGAAGAGCAGACCCTGAGCTACGGCGAACTCAACGCGCGTGCCAATCAGGTCGCCCATCGTCTCTTGGCCCTGGGTGTACGTCCTGACGATCGCGTGGCCCTCTGCGTCGAACGCGGCCCGGCGATGATTATCGGCTTGCTGGGCATCCTCAAAGCCGGCGCCGGTTATGTGCCGCTGGACCCGGCTTACCCGCTTGAGCGCCTGGCCTACACGCTCGGCGACAGTGCGCCGGTAGCATTGTTGAGCCAGCAGTCAGTACAGCCGGTATTGCCGGTGTCGGATGTGCCGCTGATCTATCTCGACGATGTCGACCTGCAGGACGAGCGCGCCTGCAATCCGCAGGTATCGGTCAGGCCCAGCGACCTTGCCTACGTGATCTACACCTCCGGTTCCACCGGCCTGCCCAAGGGCGTAATGATCGAGCATCGCAACGTTGCACGGCTGTTCTCGGCCACCCAGGACTGGTTCAGTTTCAATGAACAGGATGTCTGGGCGCTGTTCCACTCGTTTGCCTTCGACTTCTCGGTCTGGGAAATCTGGGGCGCGCTGTTGCACGGCGGACGTCTGCTGATCGTGCCGCAATTGGTCAGCCGTTCGCCTGATGACTTCCACGACCTGCTGTGCAGTGCCGGGGTCACGGTGCTCAACCAGACGCCGAGTGCATTCCGCCAACTGATCGCGGCCCAAGGCGACAAAGAGCAGGCACATTCGCTGCGCCAGGTGATTTTCGGCGGTGAAGCGCTGGAAACAGCGATGCTCAAGCCGTGGTATGCCCGCAAAGTAAACGCCTCAACACAACTGGTAAATATGTATGGCATCACCGAAACCACGGTGCATGTGACCTATTACCCGTTACAGCCTGAGGACGCGCAGCGCGTCGGCGCGAGCCCGATCGGCAAGCGCATTCCTGACCTTCAGCTTTACCTGCTGGATACCTACGGCCATCCGCTCCCACCGGGTGCGGTGGGCGAGTTGTACGTCGGCGGGGCGGGTGTGGCCCGTGGCTACCTCAATCGCGACGAATTGAATGCGACGCGCTTTCTCGACGATCCATTTGCCTCGGCGCCCGGCGCGCGGATGTACCGCTCTGGTGATCTGGGTCGCTGGTTGCCGGACGGCAGCCTGGAATACCTGGGCCGTAACGATGAACAGGTCAAAATCCGCGGTTTCCGTATCGAACTGGGCGAGATCGAAGCCCGATTGAGCGCCTGCGAAGGCGTGCGTGACGCCGTGGTTGTGGTACGTGAAGACGAACCGGGCGACAAGCGTCTGGTGGCCTATGTCACCGGCACAACAAACCGGAATCCGGACGCTACGTACTTGCGTGAACAGCTGCGCCTGTCGCTGGCCGAGCACATGCTGCCGAGCGCTTTTGTCAGCCTGGAGGCTTTCCCGCTGACCGCCAACGGCAAGCTCGACCGCAAGGCTCTGCCGGTGCCAACTGCCGAGGCCTTTGCCCGGCGTCAATATGAGGCGCCGGAGGGCCTGGTGGAAACCAGGCTGGCCAAATTGTGGGTAGAGCTGCTGGGCGTCGAGCGGGTAGGCCGTCATGACCAGTTCTTCGAACTGGGTGGGCATTCGATGCTGGCGGTAAAACTGATCGAGCGCATGCGCGACATCGGTCTGAATGCCGACGTGCGCGTACTGTTCGGCCAGCCGACCCTGGCCTCGTTGGCGGCCGCCAGCGGCAAGACCACAGACGTGCAGGTGCCCGCCACCAGGATTTCAGCCGACTGCCGGCATATTACGCCGGATATGCTGCCCCTGGCCCGACTCACCCAGGCACAGATCGACCGTGTGGTCGCCACAGTGCCGGGCGGGGTGAGCAACGTGCAGGATATCTACGGGCTGGTGCCGTTGCAGGAAGGCATCCTCTATCACCATTTGTCCAGTGAGGAGGGTGATCCGTACCTGTTGCAGGCGTTGTTGCGGGTCAATAGCTTCGAGCAACTGCTGGACTTCACGGAGGCCTTGCAGCAAGTCATTGACCGTCACGACATTCTGCGCACGGCGGTAGCCTGGGAAGAACTCGACGAGCCAGTGCAGGTGGTCTGGCGTCAGGCACGGCTGCGCGTCGAGGCGTTTTTGCCGCATGCGGAGCAGGGTGATGTCGCGGCCCAATTGCAGGCACAGTTCGACCCACGACGGATACGCATGGATCTGCATCAGGCACCGATGATGCGCCTGCATTACGCAGAGGATCCCGTCAACCAAAGCTGGGTGGCGGTGTTGCTGTTCCATCACCTGATCGATGACGCCACCTCGCTGGCCCTGCTGGGCGCAGAGATCGAGGCGTTCAGACAAGGGCGCGGCGACCATCTGCCAGCGTCGGTACCGTATCGCAATCATGTGGCTCAGGCGCGATTGAGCATGAGCCGCGAGGAGCACGAAGCGTTCTTCCGCGACATGCTCGCCGATGTTGACGAGCCGACCCTGCCGTTCGGCCTGCAAGACGTGCAAGGCGATGGCAGCGGAGTGGACGAAGCCCTGCTAACGGTTGACCCGGAACTGGCCGAACGTCTGCGCGCCCATGCCCGGCGCCTCGGCGTCAGCAATGCCAGCCTGCATCACCTTGCGTGGGCTCAGGTGATCGGGCGCCTGTCAGGGCGTCAGGATGTGGTCTTCGGTACTGTGCTGATGGGCCGCCTGCTCAGTGGTCAAGGCGCCGAGCGGGCCTTGGGCATGTTTATCAATACCTTGCCATTGCGCGTCGCTGCCGGAGAGCAGGGCATCGAGGCTGCAGTGCGCACCACCCACGCACGGTTGGCGGCGCTGGTCAGTCATGAGCATGCACCGTTGTCCCTGGCCCAGGGATGCAGCGGCGTGGCAGCACCGACACCGTTATTCAGTGCACTGATGAACTACCGCCATGTTGCGGTCGGCGCCCAGACACCTCAGCAGGCGGGACAGACCAGAACCTGGGCCGGTGTCGAGGTACTCGGCGGTGAAGAGCGCACCAACTATCCGTTGTCGTTATCGGTGGACGACCTCGGCGAATCCTTCGGCCTGACCGTTCAGGCGGTGGCCGGAATCGATGCCCGGCGCATCTGCGGTTACATGCACACCGTCCTGGAGCAACTGGCCGACGCGCTGGACAGCCGGCCCGATGCACCCTTGCACAGCCTCGATTGGTTGCCCGTGCACGAGCGTCGCCAATTGCTGGAAGACTTCAACGCATTCGATCGCGCCTACCCGCAAGACCTTTTGCTGCACCAACTGTTCGAAGCACAGGCGGCTGCGCAACCGGATTCGGTGGCGGTGACCTACGAAGGCCAGCGCCTGAGTTACGCCGAGCTCAATCAGTGGGCCAACCAGATTGCCCATCGGTTGATCGCCCAAGGCATTAGTGCCGACGACCGGGTGGCAATCTGTGTGGAACGCAGTCTGGAAATGATCGCCGGCCTGGTGGGCATTCTCAAGGCCGGTGCAGGCTACGTGCCACTCGACCCTTCTTACCCTGAAGAACGCCTGGCCTATATGCTTGAGGACAGCGCACCAAAAATGCTGCTGACCCAACGTGGTTTGCGCGAGCGCTTTGCGCAGGCCGCCATGCCGGTGTTGCTGCTGGAAGCTGACGCCCGCGCCGAGAACGGTATCGGCCGCGCGCCGGTGACCAATCCGCAGCTCGCGGGGCTTGATGCACAGCACCTGGCGTACCTGATCTACACCTCCGGCTCTACCGGTCAGCCCAAAGGCGTGGCCATGCCCCATGCTCCGCTGGTCAACCTGATGCATTGGCAGATCGCCCAGACTGCTGAGGACCGTCGCCCGAGACAACGCACCTTGCAATTCGCAGCACTGGGTTTTGATGTGGCTTTTCAGGAAATCTTCAGCACCTTGTGTGCAGGTGGTGAGTTGTCGCTGATCCACAGCGATACCCGTCTGAATTTCCGCCGCCTGTTCGAGCATATCTGTGAACAGCGTATCGAACGCCTGTACATGCCGTGCATTGCCCTGCAGGCATTGGCCGAGGCCATGGTCGCCGAGCCCGAACAGCCTGAGTGCCTGTTGCAGGACGTGATCACTGCCGGCGAACAACTGCGAATCACCGAGCCGATGCGCCAGTTCTTCGCGCGTCTGAAGGATGCTCGCCTGCATAACCACTACGGTCCGACCGAGTCCCATGTGGTCACGGCGCTGACCCTTGATGGCGACCCACAGGCCTGGCCGACCTTGCCAAGCATCGGCCAGCCGGTGGCCAACACCCGCATCTACCTGCTCGACGAACACATGCGCCCGGTGCCGGTGGGCGTGGCAGGCGAACTGTACATCGGCGGCGCGTGTGTCGCCCGTGGCTATCTGAACCGCGATGACCTGACCGCTGAACGCTTTATCGCTGATCCGTTTGCCGCCAGCGATGTCGGCAACCCGTGCGCACGTCTGTACAAGACCGGCGACCTGGGTTGCTGGCAGGCGGACGGCAGGATCGCCTACCTGGGCCGTAACGACGACCAGATCAAAATCCGTGGTTTTCGTATCGAGCTGGGGGAAATCGAGGCACGCCTTGGTCAATATCCAGGCTTGCGCGATACAGCGGTGCTGGCCCGCGAAGACCTTCCCGGTGAAAAGCGCCTGGTGGCGTACTTCAGCGTGCAGAAAGGCGAGGCTGCGCCCGAAGCCGACCAGATGCGCCTGCACTTACAAGCGTTGCTGCCTGATTACATGATCCCGGCGGCCTATGTACACCTGGAAAACCTGCCGGTGTCGCCCAATGGCAAACTGGATCGTCGCGCGTTGCCGCAGCCATCTGCCAATGCCTTCGTCAGTCGCGACTATCAGGCGCCACTCGGCGATACCGAAACCACGCTGGCCGCGCTCTGGTGCGAAGTACTGAGTGTGGAACGGGTCGGTCGGCAGGACCATTTCTTTGAGCTGGGCGGTCATTCGCTGCTGGCGGTGAAGCTGATCGAGCGCATACGCCAGGCTGGCCTGAGTGCCGATGTGCGCGTCCTTTTCGGCCAGCCCACCCTTGCCGCACTGGCGGCAGCGGTTGGCGGCGGCATCGAGATCGAAGTGCCCGCCAACGGCATCCCCGAGGGCTGCACACACATCACCCCGGACATGCTGACCCTCACCACGCTGGACCAGGCGAGTATCGAGCGTATTGTCGCCGGCGTTCCCGGTGGCGCAGCGAACGTGCAGGACATCTACCCGCTGGCACCGTTGCAGGAAGGCATTCTTTACCATCATATCGCTGCAGAACAGGGCGACCCGTATCTGCTGCAAGCGACCTTCGCCCTGCGTGACCCGGCACATATACGACGCTTTGCCGAGGGCTTGCAGGCGATGATCGATCGCCATGACATTCTGCGCACGGCGCTGGTCTGGGAAGGTCTGGAACAACCGCTGCAAGTAGCTCTGCGCCGGGTCGAGCTGTCGATGGAGCAGATCACGCTGGCCCTGGACGGCGGCGACATCGTCGCTCAGTTGCAGAACCGTTTTGATCCGCGCGAGTGCCGCCTCGATCTCAGTCAGGCCCCGCTGATTCACCTGGCCTTTGCCGAGGACTCTGAGAACCAGCGCTGGGTGGCGATCCTGCTTTTCCACCATATTGCCCTCGACCACACCGCGCTGGACGTGATGAGCGCAGAAATGCTCGCCCACTTGCAAGGCACTGCGGCGCAACTGCCGGCGGCGATGCCTTACCGGAATTACGTGGGTCAGGCCCGTCTGGGCGTGAGTCGCGAGCAACACGAAGCGTTTTTCCGCGAGATGCTTGGTGATGTCGATGAACCGACCCTGCCGTTCGGCCTGCTTGAGGTGCAGGGTGACGGGCAGGGCATCAAGGAGGTTCGCCACGCGCTTGCGGCTGATCTGTCCCAGCGTCTGCGCACTCAGGCGCGGCAACTGGGGGTGAGTGCAGCAAGCCTGCATCACCTGGCCTGGGCGCGAGTACTGGGCAGCGCCAGCGGGCGTGAAGATGTGGTGTTCGGCACCGTGTTGCTGGGACGCATGCAAAGCGGCCTGGGTGCTGACCGCGCCCTGGGGATGTTCATCAACACCTTGCCGCTGCGGGTCGATGTCGGTACCTGCGCCGTGCGTCAGGCCGTACGTCAGACACACGCCCGGTTGACCGCATTGCTCGGCCACGAACATGCGCCGTTGGTGTTGGCCCAACGTTGCAGCGCGGTGGCCGCAGCCTCGCCGCTGTTCAGCGCGCTACTCAACTACCGCCACAGCCCGGCGCGCGAAGCCAGCGGCGGCGAGCGGTGGGCGGATACCCAGGTGCTCGGCGTACGCGAAAGGACCAACTACCCGTTGACCCTGTCGGTGGACGATCAGGGCGACGGCTTCCTGTTGAGCGTACAGGTGGCGGCCGGATTCGATGGCCAGCGGATCTGCAGCTACATGCAGACCGCCTTGAACCATCTGGTCGAGGCCCTTGAGTCCGCACCGGATTCAGCCGTGCGTGACCTGTCGGTAGTGCCGGAAACCGAAAGCCAGCAACTGCTGGTGGCGTTCAACGACACCACGCGAGATTACCCGCAGCAACAGACCGTGCATGGCCTGTTCGAAGCTCAGGTGCGGGCGTACCCCGAAGCCTGCGCGGCAATCCACGATGGTGTTGCCGTGAGCTACGCCGAACTCAACACCCGGGCCAATCGCCTGGCGCGGCATCTGCTGGGGCTCGGTGTGCAGCCGGGTGACAGAGTGGCGATCCTGCTGGAACGCAGCCACGATTTGCTCGCCAGTCAGCTGGCAGTACTCAAGTGCGCGGCGGTGTACGTGCCGCTGGACGTCAACGCGCCTGTAGAGCGACAGGCGTTCATGATCGAGGACAGCCAGGCGCGTGTCCTGCTGACTCGTAGCCACGTATCGCTGACGACTGGTGCCCCGCGTGTCGATCTCGACGGCCTGACCCTGGACGGTATGAAAGACACTGATCTGGCACTGCCGCAGTCCAGCGAAAGCGTCGCCTACATCATGTACACCTCTGGTTCGACGGGTATTCCGAAAGGTGTGCTGGTGCCGCACCGGGCCATCAGCCGCTTGGTGATCAACAACGGTTATGCCGACTTCAATGCTCAGGATCGCGTAGCGTTTTCCTCCAACCCGGCGTTTGACGCCAGCACCCTGGATGTCTGGGCTCCGCTGCTCAATGGCGGCTGCGTGGTGGTGATCGGGCAGAACGACCTGCTGTCTCCGCTGAATTTCCAGCGCCTGCTGCTGGAACAAGCCGTAAACGTGCTGTGGATGACCGCCGGATTGTTCCACCAATACGCCTCGGGTCTGGGCGAGGCCTTTTCGCGCCTGCGCTACCTGATTGTTGGCGGTGATGTGCTGGACCCTGCCGTCATAGGCCGAGTGTTGGCCAACAGTCCTCCACAGCATCTGCTCAACGGTTATGGCCCGACCGAAGCGACGACGTTCTCCGCGACCTACGAGGTTGTGTCGGTCGACAATGGCTCGATCCCTATCGGCAAACCCGTGGGCAACAGCCGTTTGTATGTGCTCGATAACCAAGGCCAACCGGTGCCGTTGGGCGTGCCCGGCGAGCTGTATATCGGTGGGCAGGGTGTCGCCAGGGGTTATTTGAACCGTGATGAACTGACCCTTGAGAAGTTCGTCGCCGACCCGTTCGACAGCGCCCCACAGGCTCGCCTGTACCGCACTGGCGACCTGGTTCGCTGGCGCGCAGATGGCAATCTGGAATACCTGGGTCGTAATGACGATCAGGTGAAGATCCGTGGTTTCCGCGTTGAACTGGGTGAAATCGAAGCACGCCTGGCCGAGCACTCGGATATTCGTGAAGCCGTGGTGCTGTGCCGTCAGGATGAGCCTGGCGACAAGCGTCTGGTCGCTTATGTCACGGCGCAGCAGCCTGAAACTGCACTGGACATCGAACACCTGCGTAACCATCTGCAAGGGTTGTTACCTGACTATATGGTACCGGCGGCCTACGTGCAGCTCGATGCCCTGCCACTGACCGCCAACGGCAAGCTCGATCGCAGGGCGCTGCCGGCGCCGGATGCGCAGTCGCTGATCAGCCGTGGCTATGAATCCCCGCAAGGCGAAGTCGAAACCCTGCTGGCGTCTATCTGGGCCGACGTGCTACAGGTCGGGCAGGTAGGGCGTCATGATCATTTCTTCGAATTGGGCGGCCACTCGTTGCTCGCGGTGACGCTGATCGAGCGCATGCGTCAGGTCGGCCTGAGTGCCGATGTCCGCGTGCTGTTCAGCCAACCAATCCTGGCCGCGCTGGCAGCGGCGGTCGGCGGTGGTACGGAAGTTGTAGTGCCGGCCAACCTGATTCCCGAACGCTGCGAACTTATCACCCCGGACTTGCTGCCGCTGATCAGCCTGCCGCAAATGCAGATCGATCAGATAGCTGCCAGCGTGCCGGGCGGCATGGCGAACGTGCAGGATATTTATCCACTGGCGCCTTTGCAGGCCGGGATTCTCTATCACCACATCAGCGCCGAAGAGGGTGACCCCTACACCTTGAAAGCGTTGTTCGGGCTATGTGACCGGGCGCGACTGGACGATTTCAGCGGTGCTCTGCAAGGCGTGATCAACCGCCACGATATCCTGCGCACCGCGGTGCTGTGGGAGGGTCTCGCCGAGCCGGTGCAAGTGGTGCTGCGCAGAGCCGAACTGCAAGTCACCGAGCTGTTCCTCGACCCGGCGGACGGCGCGGTTGACGAGCAATTGCACCAGCGCTTCGATCCTCGGCATTACCGCCTCGATGTGCGTCAGGCGCCACTGATGCAGATTGTCTTCAGCCACGACCCGGTCAACGATCGCTGGCTGGCGATGCTGCTGTTCCATCACATGGTCAACGACGCCACCTCGCTGCAGGTAGTGCTGCATGAGGTTCAAGCGCACCTGCTTGGCCAGAGCGCAGCCTTGGGCGAGCCAGTGCCGTATCGCAATTATGTTGCCCAGGCCCGTTTGGGTGTCAGCGATGCCCAGCAAGAAGCGTTTTTTCGCGACATGCTCGGCGATATCGACGAACCGACGCTGCCATTCGGTTTGCAGGATGTTCAGGACGGTGGCCGCGACATCGAAGAGGCCTGTGTGACCCTGACCACAGAACTGAACCGGCGTCTGCGGGCTCAGGCCCGGCAGGCGGGCGTCAGCGCCGCGAGCCTGATGCACCTGGCCTGGGCGCGGGTGCTGGGCAGTGTCTCGGCCCGCGAACAGGTGGTGTTCGGCACGGTACTACTGGGCCGTATGCAGGCCGGTGATGGCGCCGACCGCGCCCTGGGCATGTTTATCAACACCTTGCCACTGCGCGTCGATGTCGGTGCCGCAACGGTCGTTGAGGGGTTGAAAGCGACTCATGGGCAACTGACGGCCTTGCTGGGCCATGAACATGCACCGCTGGTGCTTGCCCAACGCTGCAGCGGTGTCGCTGCACCGGCACCACTGTTCAGCGCGTTGCTCAACTATCGGCACATGGCGCAGACCAGGATGACGGCGCAGTACGAAGCCGCCTGGCAAGGGATCGAGACCTTCAATGCCAAGGACAACACCAATTACCCGCTTACCCTGAACGTCGACGATGCAGGCGATGGCTTCCGATTGTCGGTGCTGGTCACTGCCGAGATCGGTGCACAGCGTCTGTGCGATTACATGCAGGCAGCGATTGAGCAACTCGTTCAGGCCCTGGAGCAAACGCCTGCGGCGCCGCTGAACAGCCTGTCGATTCTGCCAGCGGCGGAGCGTCGGCAGGTTGTGGTCGACTTCAACGCCACGGCTACCGATTCGCCGCGGCAGATGACTGTGCATGCGCTATTCGAGGCTCAGGCGCAGCGCACACCCGAAGCCGCTGCGGTGGCGCATGATGCGACGACTCTGAGTTACCACGAGCTGAACCTTCAGGCCAATCGTCTGGCGGCAAAACTGCTGGAGCTGGGCGTGCAGCCGGGGGACAGCGTGGCCCTGCTGTTGCCGCGGTCCATCGACCTGGTGCTCAGCCAGCTTGCCGTGCTCAAGTGTGCAGCCATCTACGTCCCGCTGGACATCAATGCCCCGCAGGAACGTCAGACCTTCATGGTGCAAGACAGCCAGGCGGTGCTGGTGCTGACCTACAGCACTGAAACCCTGGATTCGGGTACGCAGCGTCTGGACCTGGACACCCGGCCAGCGAGCACGGTGCCGGCAGACAACCCGAATCCCGTGGCCTGCGCCGATTCTGTGGCCTACATCATGTATACCTCCGGCTCGACCGGCACGCCCAAGGGGGTGCTGGTGCCGCACCGTGCCATCAGCCGTCTGGTCATCGACAACGGCTACGCGGACTTCAATGGGCAGGATCGCGTAGCTTTCGCCTCCAATCCGGCCTTCGACGCCAGTACACTCGATGTCTGGGCACCGTTGCTCAACGGCGGCTGCGTTATCGTGGTCGAGCAGTCGGTATTACTCTCGCAGGAGGCATTCCGGGCGCTGTTGCTGGCGCAGTCGGTCAGCGTGCTGTGGCTCACCGCAGGCCTGTTTCATCAGTATGCCGACGGCCTGATGGAGGTATTTGCGGGCTTGCGCTACCTGATTGTGGGCGGCGATGTGCTGGACCCGGCGGTCATCGCCAGAGTCCTGGCACGAGGCGCGCCGCAACATCTGCTCAACGGTTACGGCCCGACCGAAGCCACGACCTTTTCCACGACCTACGAGATCACTGCGGCGGACCACGGTGGCATTCCGATCGGCCGACCGATTGCCAACAGCCAGATTTACGTCCTCGATGCCTTGCGTCAACCCGTGGCGGTGGGCGTGCCCGGCGAGCTGTACATAGGCGGGCAGGGCGTGGCCAAGGGTTACTTGAACCGTGATGAATTGAGCGCCACACAGTTTGTCGCCAATCCATTCAGCGAGCATGACGATGCGCTGATGTACCGCACCGGCGACCTTGGACGCTGGAGGGCAGACGGCAATCTGGAATACCTGGGCCGCAACGACGGTCAGGTGAAAATTCGCGGTTTCCGTATTGAACTGAGTGAAATCGAGACCGTTCTGGCCACGCACCCAGCGGTACAGGAAGTCGTGTTGCTGGCACGACAGGATTCAGGAGAAAAACGCCTGGTCGCCTATTTCACGCTGCGTGAGCCACAGCAAACGCTGGAAATCGAAACCCTGCGCAGCCATCTGCAAGCCCGCCTGCCGGACTACATGGTGCCCGCAGCTTATGTGCGCCTCGACGCGCTGCCACTGACAGCCAACGGCAAGCTTGACCGCAAAGTACTGCCTGCACCGGATGCGCAGGCATTGGTCAGCCGTGGCTACGAAGCGCCGCAAGGCGAGGTGGAACACCTGCTGGCGACGATCTGGGCCGAGGTGCTCAAGGTCGAGCAGGTCGGTCGACATGACCATTTCTTTGAATTGGGCGGGCACTCGCTGCTTGCCGTCAGCCTCATCGAACGCATGCGCCAGGCCGGCTTGAGCGCAGACGTTCGCGTGCTGTTCGGCCAGCCGACCCTGGCAGCGCTGGCTGCAGCGGTGGGTGGCGGAAGTGAAATAACAGTTCCGGAAAATGCTATCCCGGACGATTGCACGCGCATCACTCCGCAGTTGCTGCCGCTGGCCGACCTCGATCAGGTCGCCATTGACCGTATTGTCGCCAGCGTGCCGGGTGGCGTCAGTAATGTGAAGGATATCTACCCACTGGCACCGTTGCAGGAGGGGATTCTCTACCACCATCTGGCTGCCGAACAAGGCGACCCGTACGTTCTGCAAACGCTCTTCGAGATCGCTGATCGCCAGCGTTTGAACGCTTTTGTAGACGCCTTGCAAAGTGTGATCGACCGTCACGACATCTTGCGTACCGCAGTGCTGTGGCAAGGTCTCGAAACACCGATGCAGGTCGTCTGGCGGCAGGCCCGCCTGCATCTGGAGCAGATCGAACTCGACCCGGCCGATGGCCCGGTCATCAATCAGTTGCAACAGCGCTTCGACCCTCGCCATTCGCGGCTGGACTTGAGCCAGGCACCGTTGCTGCGTGTGGTCTTCGCCGAAGATTCGCCCAACCAGCGCTGGGTGGCAATCCTGCTGTTCCATCATATGGTCCTCGACCATACGGCGATGGAGGTGGTGCTGCATGACATGCAGGCACATTTGCTCGGCCAGGCTGGCCAACTCGACGTTGCCATTCCGTATCGCAATTATGTGGCCCAGGCTCGCCTGGGCGTGAGCCGCGAGGCCCATGAAACGTTCTTCCGCGAACTGCTGGGTGACATAGACGAACCGACACTGCCGTTCGGCCTGCTGGATGTGCAGGGCGACGGCCGCGATATTGAAGAAAGCAGCCTGACACTGGACGCTCAGCTCAATCTGCGCCTGCGTGCCCAGGCCCGCCAATTGGGAGTTAGCGCTGCGAGTCTGGTGCATCTGGCGTGGGCTCAGGTATTGAGCAAGGTGTCGAGCCGGCACACGGTGATATTCGGCACGGTGCTGATGGGCCGCATGCAGAGTGGCGAAGGCGCCGACCGGGCGTTGGGGATGTTCATCAATACCTTGCCGCTGCGCGTCGATCTGGCCGGGCAGGGGGCGCGGGACGGGGTGCGAGCGACCCATGCCCGGCTCACTGCGTTGCTCGGCCACGAACACGCGCCGTTGGTGCTCGCGCAGCGTTGCAGCGGCGTGGCGGCGCCCTTGCCATTGTTCAGTTCGCTGCTCAACTACCGTCACAGTGCCGTGGCTGAGCCCTCCGACGAGTCGATTGAAGCCTGGCGCGGTATCGAGGTGCGCAGTGGCGAGGAACGCACCAACTACCCGTTGACCTTGAACGTCGACGACCTGGGCGATGGTTTCAGGTTGTCAGTGCTGGTAACCGGCAAGGTCGGTGCCGGACGAGTCTGCGGGTATATGCAGACCGCGCTGGAAAATCTGCTCGTTGCACTGGAACAGTCACCGGATATTGCCCTCGACAGCCTGCCGATCCTGCCCGCTGCCGAGCGCGAGCAGTTGCTGGTGCGGTTCAACGATACTGCTCTGGATTACCCGCACGAACAGACCATTCACGGGATGTTTGAAGCGCAAGTCGAGCGCACGCCGGAAGCGCTGGCAGTGGTTCACGGCGAGCAGCGCCTGACGTATCGCGAGCTTGACGAGCAGGCCAACCGTCTGGCGCATGCCTTGCGTAAGAAGGGTGTTCAGCCGGATTCCAGAGTCGGAATCTGTGTTGAACGCAGTGCGGAAATGGTCGTCGGTTTGCTGGCGATTCTCAAGGCGGGCGGCGGTTACGTACCGCTGGATCCGGCGTATCCGGTAGAACGAATTGCCTACATGTTGCAGGACAGCGCTCCGGCAGCCGTGCTGGTTCAAACCGCTACACAGAATTTGCTGGCGGACGCTTCGGTGCCCCTCATCCATCTTGATCTGAGCGATTGGCAGGATGAATCCGTCCAGAACCCGCAGGTGCCCGGGCTGACTTCGGCGCATCTGGCGTACCTGATCTACACCTCGGGTTCCACCGGCTTGCCGAAAGGCGTGATGATCGAGCACCGCAATACCGTGAACTTCCTGACCTGGGCGCATAGCGCTTTCGACGCCGGGACAGCCACTTCGGCACTGGGAAAAACGCTGTTTTCCACTTCGCTGAACTTCGACCTCGCGGTCTACGAATGCTTTGCGCCGCTGACCTCGGGCGGCAGCATCGAGGTCGTCAAGAACGTTCTGGAACTCCAGCATCTGGATGACGATATCAGGCTGATCAACACTGTGCCGTCGGCGCTGAAGGCGCTGCTGGAGACGGGCAGCCTGCCGAAGTCAGTGCACACCGTCAACGTTGCCGGTGAAGCGCTCAAACGCAGTCTGGTCGAAGCGCTGTTCGAGCAAACCGGCGTGCAGCGCCTGTGCAATCTCTATGGCCCTTCGGAAACCACTACCTACTCGAGCTGGGTGGCGATGGATCGCGAAGACGGCTTCGCTGCGCACATCGGCAAACCGGTCGGCAATACACAGTTCTACCTGCTGGACGAACAGCAACAACCTGTTCCTCTGGGTGTTGCGGGTGAGATCTATATCGGCGGCGCCGGCGTGGCACGGGGTTACCGGAACCGCGATGACCTGACCGCCGAACGCTTCCTCAAGGACCCCCTCAGCCAGCAGCCTGCGGCACGCATGTACCGCACCGGCGACCTGGGTCGCTACTTGCCGGACGGCAATATCGAATACCTGGGCCGTAACGATGATCAGGTGAAAGTCCGTGGCTTCCGTATCGAGCTGGGTGAGATCGATGCCTGTCTGGCCAAGCATCCTGCAGTGCAGGACGCGGTAGTCACCGCCCGTGAAGACGTCCCCGGCGACAAACGCCTGGTGGCCTATTACACGGTCCAGCCCGCACAAACGGAACCGGCCATCGACAGCCTGCGCGGCTGGCTGCTAGGGCAGTTGCCGGCCTACATGGTCCCGGTGGCTTATGTGCGTCTAGACGCATTGCCCCTCATGCCCAACGGCAAGCTCGACCGCAAGGCTTTACCTGCGCCGGGCGAGGGCGCTTTGATCAGCCGTGGCTATGAAGCTCCGCAAGGCGAGAGAGAAATACTGATTGCAGAGATCTGGCAAGCATTGCTGGGGGTCAAGCAGGTTGGACGACATGACCACTTTTTCGAACTGGGCGGCCACTCGCTGCTCGCGGTGAGCCTGATGGAACGCATGCGCCAGGAAGGCCTGGAAGCCGAAGTCAAGTCGCTCTTCGAGCACCCAACCCTTTTGGAATACGCGGCAACGACGGAAAGAATGGAGATTGTTCTGTGAGCATGATCGAACTGCTGGCAATACTGAAAGAGAAAGATGTGCAGCTTGCCGTCAAGGGCGACCAACTGCTCGTCAGTGGCAAGCGGCAGTCCCTCACCGAGCCCGCCGTGCTGGCGATGTTGCGTGAAAACAAGGCAGCGTTGATCGAACTGATCAATGCCGGCGAGTATTACAGCGGCAAGGCCGATGACGTGGAGGTTCCTGCCCAGGCGATCGTGCCGGGCTGCGAGCGCATCACCCCGGACATGTTGCCGTTGATAGAGCTCGACCAGGCAGCCATCGAAACCATCGTTGCCCGCGTCCCTGGCGGTGTGCGCAATGTGCAGGACATCTACCCGCTGGCGCCATTGCAGGAAGGCATTCTTTATCACCACATCGCCGCCGAGCAGGGCGACCCTTATGTCCTGCAGGCACAGTTCACGATTGCCAGCCGGGAACGTTTCGACGAGTTCACCACGGCCTTGCAACAGGTCATCGATCGCCACGACATCCTGCGCACCAGCATCATATGGGAAGGCCTGGCCGAGCCGGTGCAAGTTGTCTGGCGCAAGGCTGATCTGGTGCTCAGCGAAATCACCATTGACCCTGCCGCCGGCCCCGCCAGCGAGCAATTGCAACAACGCTTCGACCCACGGCATTACCGCCTCGATATCAGCCAGGCACCCTTGCTGCGGCTGGCCTTCACCCACGACGTGGTCAACCAGTGCTGGGTGGCGATGCTGCTGTTTCATCACATCGCCATCGACCATGCAGCCCTGGAACTGGTCCAGCATGAAATCCATGCGCACCTGTACGGCCAGGCCCACACCCTGGGCGAGCCGGTGCCTTATCGCAACTACGTGGCCCAGGCCCGACTCGGCGTCACGAACAAACAGCACGAAGGTTTTTTCCGCGAGATGCTCGGCGACGTCGATGAACCGACGTTACCGTTCGGCCTGCACGATGTGCGCGGCGACGGCCATGGCGTCGAAGAAGCACACCAGACTTTGCCCATCGAGCTGAGCCAGCGTTTGCGGACTCAGGCCCGGCTGCAAGGGGTGAGTGCGGCGAGCCTGCATCATCTTGCCTGGGCACAGGTGCTCGGGCGCCTTAGCGGGCGCAATGATGTTGTGTTCGGTACGGTGCTGCTGGGGCGCATGCGGGGTGGCGAAGGGGCCCGCCGGGCCTTGGGGATGTTTATCAATACCTTGCCGCTGCGGGTGGCCTTGGGAGAGCAGGACGTGCGCGCCGGTGTCAAGGCGACCCATGCGCATTTGACAGCGTTGCTCGGCCACGAACATGCCTCGCTGGCGTTGGCCCAGCGTTGCAGCGGCGTATCCGCACCGACGCCACTGTTCAGTGCGTTACTCAACTACCGCCATAGTTCCGCTGAGGCGGTGACCGGTCAGGCGGTTCAATTATGGGAAGGGATCGAGGTGAGGGGCGGCGAAGAACGCACCAACTACCCGTTGATTTTGTCCCTCGATGATCTTGGCGAAGGATTCAGCCTCAATGTTCAGGCTGTCGCCGGTATCGGCGCCCGGCGGGTTTGCGCGTATATGCAGACGGCGCTGGAAAGCCTGGTGCATGCACTCGAACAGACGCCGCAGGCGCCCTTGAACAGCTTGCCGATCTTGCCAGCCGATGAGCGTGAGCAGTTGCTGGTGGGTTTCAACGACACCGCAATGGATTACCCGCAGCAACAGACCATTCACGGCTTGTTCGAAGCACAGGTCGAGCGCACTCCGCAAGCGCTGGCAGTCGCCCATGGCGAACAACGCCTGACGTATCGCGAGCTCAACGAGCAGGCCAACCGTCTGGCTTATGCGTTGATTAAGCAGGGCGTTCAGCCGGATTCCCGCGTCGGTATCTGTGTTGAACGTGGCGCCGCGATGGTCGTGGGTTTGCTGGCGGTCCTCAAGGCGGGCGGCGGTTACGTGCCGCTGGATCCGGCCTATCCGGCAGAACGAATTACTTACATGCTGCAGGACAGTGCTCCGGCCGCAGTACTGGCTCAAACCGCTACCCAGGGCTTGCTGGCCGACGTTTCGGTGCCAGTCATCAATCTTGATCTAAGCGATTGGCAGGACCAATCCGTCCAGAATCCGCAGGTGCCAGGGCTGACTTCGGCGCATCTGGCGTACCTGATCTACACCTCCGGCTCCACCGGTCTGCCGAAAGGCGTGATGATCGAACACCGCAACACCGTGAATTTCCTGACCTGGGCGCACAGTGCTTTCGACGCTTCTGCGCTGGAAAAAACACTGTTCTCCACCTCGCTGAACTTCGACCTCGCCGTCTACGAGTGCTTTGCGCCGCTGACCTCGGGTGGCAGCATCGAGGTGGTCAAGAACGTGCTGGAACTGCAACACGGCGAGCACAATATCGGCCTGATCAACACCGTGCCGTCGGCGCTTAAAGCACTGCTGGACGTGGATGGGCTGCCGGAATCGGTGCACACCGTGAACGTGGCCGGTGAAGCGCTCAAGCGCAGCCTGGTCGAATCTCTGTTCGAAAAAACCGGCGTGCAGCGCCTGTGCAACCTCTATGGCCCGTCTGAAACCACTACCTACTCAAGCTGGGTGGCGATGGACCGCGAACAGGGCTTTGCTGCGCACATCGGCAAGCCGGTCGGTAATACGCAGTTCTATCTGCTGGATGAGCAGCAACAGCCCGTGCCACTGGGTGTTGCGGGTGAAATCTACATCGGTGGAGCCGGTGTGGCACGGGGTTACCTGAACCGCGAAGACCTCACTGCCGAACGCTTCCTGCAGGACCCGTTCAGCCAGCAATCAACGGCACGCATGTACCGCACCGGCGATCTGGGTCGCTATCTGCCAGACGGCAATATCGAATACCTGGGCCGTAACGACGATCAGGTGAAAATCCGCGGTTTCCGTATCGAATTGGGCGAGATCGATGCACGCGTGGCCAAACACCCGGCGGTCCACGAAGCGGTGGTCACCGCCCGCGAAGATGTGCCGGGCGACAAGCGTCTGGTGGCTTACTACACGCTGGCGGCCGGGCACACCTCGGTGGACATCGACAGCCTGCGCGCTCATTTGCAGGAGAAATTGCCTGAATACATGGTTCCGGCCGTCTACATTGTGCTGGAAAAGCTGCCGCTGACACCCAACGGCAAGCTAGACCGCAAGGCGCTGCCAGCGCCGGACAGTGAAGCACTGAGCAGTCGTGGTTATGAAGCTCCACAAGGCGAAACCGAAACGCAGATCGCGACCATCTGGCAAGACTTGCTGGGCGTGGCCAGGATCGGGCGTCACGACAACTTCTTCGAACTGGGCGGACATTCGCTGCTGGCAGTCAGCCTGATCGGGCGCATGCGTCACGTCGGCCTGAGTGCTGATGTAAAAGCGCTGTTCAGTCAGCCAACCCTCGCCGCACTGGCCCGTGCCGTGGGCGGCGCTGAACCAGGTAACGGGGAAGTCAATGTACCGGCCAACCTGATTACCCAGGGTTGCGAGCGCATCACTCCAGACCTGTTGCCACTGATCAACCTGACCCAGGCGCAGATCGATCAGGTAGTGGCCTGCGTCCCCGGCGGCGCAGCGAATGTGCAGGACATCTACCCGCTGGCGCCATTGCAGGAAGGCATTCTCTATCATCATATCGCCGCCGAGCAGGGCGACCCTTACGTGTTGCATTCACAGTTCACACTGTCGGATCGTCAGCGTCTTGAGGCCTTTGCCAAGGCTCTGCAACAGGTCATCGACCGCAATGACATCCTGCGTACCGCAGTGATCTGGCAGGGGCTGGACGAGCCGCTGCAAGTGGTCTGGCGCAAGGCCGAGCTGAGTATCGAACAGGTCCATCCGGACCCGCGCAACGGCGATATCGCACGCCAGTTGCGAGAGCGCTTCGATATTCGTCACTCGCGCCTTGATCTGAGCAGGGCGCCACTGATGCAACTGGTGTTTGCCGAAGACGAAGCCTGCCAGCGCTGGGTGGTCATGCTGCGCTTCCATCACATGGCGCTGGACCACACTACGCTGGAGGTGGTGCGCCATGAGATTCAGGCGTATTTGCTCGACCAGCCAGACACCCTCGGCGCGGCAGTACCGTATCGCAACTACGTGGCCCAGGCCCGCCTGGGTGTGAGCCGCGAACAACAAGAGGCGTTCTTTCACGAGATGCTCGGCGATGTCGATGAACCGACGCTGCCGTTTGGCGTACGCGATGTGCAAGGCGACGGTCAGCCGGTCAAAGAGGCCACCTGCGTGCTGCCGTCGACGCTGAGCCTGCGTCTGCGCGCCAGTGCCCGACAACTGGGGGTGAGTGCCGCCAGCCTGCATCACCTGGCCTGGGCTCAGGTGCTGGGCAAGGTATCGGGCAAACAGGATGTGGTGTTCGGTACCGTACTGATGGGCCGGATGCTGGGCGGCGAGGGCAGCGAACGGGCACTGGGGATGTTCATCAACACTCTGCCACTGAGGGTCGTCGTGAACGAACAGGGCGTGCGCGCCGGAGTCAGGGCGACCCACGCGCGCCTGACCGAATTGCTCGGCCATGAGCATGCATCCCTTGCCCTGGCCCAGCGTTGCAGCGGCGTAGCCGCGCCGACCCCGTTGTTCAGCGCCTTGCTCAACTACAGGCACAGCGCCCCGGCCAGTGTGTCCGAACAGGCCAGGCAAGCGTGGCAGGGTATCGATGCCCTGAGCAGCGAAGAACGCACCAACTACCCGCTGACCTTGAACATCGATGATCTGGGTGAGGGCTTCAGCCTCAATGTATTGGCGGTCGCGGACATCGATGCTCAGCGCGTCTGCGATTATATGCAGACGGTCTTGAGCCATCTGGTCGAGGCTCTTGAATCTGCGCCGGACTCAGCGGTGTGCGGCCTGCCGATAGTGCCGGAAGCCGAACGTCGGCAACTGCTGGTCGCATTCAACGACACCGCACGGGATTATCCGCAGCAACAAACGGTGCAGGGTCTGTTCGAAGCTCAGGTGCGTGCGTGCCCCGAGGCTTGCGCAGCGATCCACGACGGTGTTGCCATGAGCTACGCCGAACTCAATACGAGAGCCAACCGCCTGGCACGGCATCTGCTCGGTCTTGGCGTGCAGCCGGGTGACAGCGTGGCGATCCTGCTTGAGCGCAGCCTCGACCTGCTCGCCAGTCAGCTGGCAGTGCTCAAGTGCGCGGCGGTGTATGTACCGCTGGACATCCACGCACCGGTCGAGCGTCAGAGTTTCATGATTGAAGACAGCCAGGCGCGCGTCCTGCTGACCCACAGCCAGGTGCCGCTGAAAACCGGCGTCCAGCGTATAGACCTCGATTGTCTGACGCTGGAACGCCTGAAAGGCACTGACCTGGCATTGCCGCCGCAGTCCAGCCAACGTGTTGCCTACATCATGTACACCTCCGGCTCCACCGGCACGCCGAAGGGGGTGTTGGTGCCGCATCGCGCCATCAGCCGCTTGGTGATCAATAACGGCTACGCCGATTTCGATGCTCAGGATCGCGTGGCATTTGCCTCCAACCCGGCGTTTGACGCCAGCACCCTGGATGTCTGGGCGCCGCTGCTCAATGGCGGCTGCGTGGTGGTGATCGGGCAGAACGACTTGCTGTCGCCGCCGAATTTCCAGCGCCTGCTGCTGGAACAGTCCGTAACCGTGCTGTGGATGACCGCTGGATTATTCCATCAATACGCCTCGGGTCTGGGCGAGGCCTTTTCGCGGCTGCGCTACCTGATTGTCGGCGGCGATGTGCTGGACCCTGCTGTTATTGGCCGGGTATTGGCGAACAATCCTCCACAGCATCTGCTCAACGGCTATGGCCCCACCGAAGCCACGACATTCTCCGCGACCTACGAGATCGTTTCGGTCGGCAATGGCTCGATCCCTATCGGCAAACCTGTGGGCAACAGCCGTTTGTATGTGCTCGATAACCAAGGCCAACCGGTGCCGTTGGGCGTTGCCGGCGAGCTGTATATCGGTGGGCAGGGTGTCGCCAGGGGGTATTTGCACCGGGATGAACTGACCCTTGAGAAATTCGTCGATGACCCGTTCGACAGCGACCCGCAGGCTCGTTTGTACCGCACTGGCGACCTGGTGCGCTGGCGTGCCGACGGCAACCTCGAATACCTCGGTCGCAATGACGAGCAGGTGAAGATTCGTGGTTTCCGTGTTGAATTGGGTGAAATCGAAGCACGTCTGGCCGAACACGCTGAGGTTCGCGAAGCCGTGCTGCTGTGCCGTCAGGATCTGCCCGGAGACAAGCGTCTGGTCGCTTATGTCACGGCGCAGCAGCCTGAAACTGCGCTGGACATCGAACAGTTGCGCAGCCATTTGCAAGGCTTGCTGCCGGACTATATGGTGCCGGCAACCTACGTGCAGCTCGATTCACTGCCGCTGACCGCCAACGGCAAGCTCGACCGCAAGGCCCTGCCAGTGCCGGATGCGCAGTCGGTGGTCAGCCGTGGTTACGAAGCACCGCAAGGCGAAGTCGAAACCCTGCTGGCCTCGATATGGGCTGATGTACTCAAGGTCGAGCAGGTCGGTCGCCATGATCACTTCTTTGAACTGGGCGGACACTCGCTGCTCGCGGTGACGCTGATCGAGCGCATGCGTCAGATGGGTCTGAGTGCCGATGTGCGTGCGCTGTTCAGCCAACCGACCCTGGCCGCGCTGGCAGCAGCGGTCGGCGGCGGCACGGAAATCGTAGTGCCGGCCAACCTGATCCCGGAACGCTGCGAACACATCACTCCGGACTTGCTGCCGCTGATCAGTCTGACCCAGGCGCAGATCGACCTGGTGGTTGCCGGGGTGCCGGACGGCGCGGCAAACGTGCAGGACATCTACCCGCTGGCCCCCTTGCAGGCGGGGATTCTCTACCACCACCTCAGCGCGGAACAGGGCGACCCCTATGTGCTGCAATCGCAGTTTGCTTTTGCAAGTCAGGAGCGTCTGGAGGATTTCGTCGTGGCGCTGCGACGGGTTATCCAACGCCATGACATCCTGCGTACCGCGCTGGCCTGGGAAGGACTCGACGAGCCGGTGCAGGTGGTCTGGCGTCATGCCAGCCTGATCCGCGAACGTCTGCATCCGGACCCGCAAGGCCCCGATGTGTCTGCACAGCTTCATCAGCGCTTCGACGCCCGGCACTATCGTCTGGACATTCGTCAGGCACCGATGATGCGGTTGATTCATGCCTGGGATGAGCCCAACCAGCGCTGGCTGGCCTTGCTGCTGTTTCATCACCTTGCGCTCGACCACACGGCGCTGGATGTGCTGCGACACGAGATGCAGGCCTGCCTGCTGGGCCAGCAAGCGCAATTGGGCGAGCCGGTGCCGTATCGCAACTATGTGGCTCAGGCGTGTCTGGGCCTGAGCCGCGAGGAGCACAAGGCATTCTTCCGCGACATGCTGGGCGACGTCGACGAGCCGACGCTACCATTTGGCCTGCAGGATGTGCAGGGCGACGGTCACGCTATCGAAGAGGCGACGCGGGTCTTGTCTGCGGCGCTGAACCTGCGCCTGCGGGCTCAGGCACGGCAACTGGGCGTGAGCGTTGCCAGCCTGGCGCACCTGGCGTGGGCGCAAGTTCTGGGTAAGGTGTCGGGCAAGCAGGATGTGGTGTTCGGTACCGTACTGATGGGCCGGATGCAGGGTGGTGATGGTGCTGACCGGGCCCTGGGCATGTTTATCAACACCTTGCCGCTGCGGGTTGCCGTAGGTGAGCAGGGCGTGCGGGCCGGGGTCCAGGCGACCCATGCGCGACTCACTGCATTGCTGGGCCATGAACACGCGTTTCTGGCACTGGCCCAGCGTTGCAGTGGCATAACCGCGCCAACACCGTTGTTCAGCGCCTTGCTCAACTACCGGCACAGCGCCGAGGCCAGGGTGTCCGAGCAGGCCACCCTGGCCTGGCAGGGTATCGAAACCCTCGGTGGAGAGGAGCGCACCAACTACCCGCTGGCCTTGAATGTCGACGACCTGGGCGATGGTTTCAGCCTGAATGCGCAGGTCAGCGGCAACGTCGGCGCCATGCGGGTGTGTGACTATATGGAAACCGCGCTGGAGCAGCTGCTTCTGGCGCTGGAACAGGACCCCGAAGCGCCGCTGAACAGCATTGCGATTCTTTCGGCTGCCGAGCGGGAGCAGCTACTGGTCGGGTTCAATAATACCGCGCTGGATTACCCGCACCAGCAGACCGTGCATGGCCTGTTCGAAGCCCAGGTCCGTAACCATCCAGAAGCTTGCGCAGCGATCCACGACGGTGTTGCCATGAGCTACGCCGAACTCAACACCCGGGCCAACCGTCTGGCCCGGCATCTGCTGGGGTTTGGCGTGCAGCCGGGTGACCGCGTGGCTATCCTGCTGGAGCGCAGCCATGATTTGCTCGCCAGCCAGCTGGCAGCACTCAAATGCGCGGCGGTGTATGTACCGTTGGACGTCAACGCCCCGGTAGAGCGCCAGGCGTTCATGATCGAGGACAGTCAAGCGAGTGTCCTGCTGACCCTCAGTCAGATGTCACTGACAACCAGCACTCAGCGCGTTGACCTTGACCGCCTGATGCTAAACGGCCTGGATGACGACAATCTGGCTCTGGCGCAGTCCAGCGAAAGCGTCGCCTACATCATGTACACCTCAGGCTCCACCGGCACGCCGAAGGGTGTGCTGGTACCGCACCGGGCCATCAGCCGTTTGGTGATCAACAACGGTTATGCCGACTTCAATGCGCAGGATCGCGTGGCGTTTGCTTCCAATCCTGCGTTTGACGCCAGCACCCTGGACGTCTGGGCGCCACTGCTCAATGGCGGCTGTGTGGTGGTGATCGGGCAGCACGACTTGCTCTCGCCGTTGAATTTCCAGCGCCTGTTGCTGGAGCAATCGGTCACCGTATTGTGGATGACCGCCGGGCTGTTCCATCAATACGCCTCGGGGCTGGGTGAGGCCTTTTCGCGCCTGCGCTACCTGATTGTCGGCGGCGACGTACTGGACCCTGCCGTTATTGGCCGGGTGCTGGCGAACAATGCGCCGCAACATCTGCTCAACGGCTATGGCCCGACCGAAGCGACGACCTTCTCCGCCACCTACGAGATTGTGTCGGTCGACAATGGCTCGATCCCTATCGGCAAACCGGTGGGCAACACTCGCCTGTATGTGCTCGACAGCCAAGGCCAGCCAGTGCCGTTGGGCGTGCCCGGCGAGCTGTATATCGGCGGGCAGGGCGTTGCCAAGGGCTATTTGAATCGAGCTGAGTTGAGCGCCACGCAGTTTATCGTCGATCCGTTCAGTGAAAGGGTCGATGCGCTGATGTATCGCACGGGCGATCTGGTTCGCTGGCGCGCCGACGGCAATCTGGAATACCTGGGTCGCAATGACGATCAGGTAAAAATCCGTGGTTTCCGCGTTGAACTGGGTGAAATCGAAGCGCGCCTGGCCGAACACGCCGATGTGCATGAAGCCGTAGTACTGTGCCGTCAGGACGCGCCTGGTGACAAGCGTCTGGTGGCTTATGTCACGGCGCAGCAGTCTGAACCTGCGCTGGACATCGAACACCTGCGCAACCATCTGCAAGGCACGTTGCCGGACTACATGGTGCCCGCAGCCTACGTACAGCTCGATGCGCTGCCACTGACTGCCAACGGCAAACTCGACCGCAAGGCGCTGCCGGCGCCGGATGCGCAATCGCTGATCAGTCGTGGTTATGAAGCCCCTCAGGGCGAAGTCGAGACCCTGCTGGCAGCGATCTGGGCGGACGTACTGACGGTCGAACAGGTCGGTCGTCATGATCACTTTTTCGAACTGGGCGGTCATTCGCTGCTGGCAGTGATGCTCATCGAACGCATGCGTCAGGTCGGCCTGAGTGCCGACGTGCGTGCGCTGTTCAGTCAGCCGACCCTGGCCGCGCTGGCAGCGGCGGTGGGCAGCGGTCGTGAAATTCACGTCCCGTCCAATGGCATTACAGCCGCCTGTCAGCGGATTACACCGGACATGGTGCCGCTGGCCAACCTCGATCAGGTCGCCATCGACCGGATCGTTGCCACGGTGCCCGGTGGCGTCGCCAACGTGCAGGACATCTACCCGCTGGCGCCGCTGCAGGAGGGCATCCTCTATCACCACCTCAGCGCCGAACGCGGTGATCCGTATTTGCTGCAATCACTGTTCAGCTTCGACAGCCAGGCGCATGTCGACGATTTTGCCCGCGCCTTGCAGTTCGTGATCCAGCGTCATGACATCCTGCGCACCGCGCTGGTCTGGGAGGGCCTGGACGAACCGATGCAAGTGGTCTGGCGTGAGGCGTTGCTGGTGCGCGAAAGCTTCGATGCCGACCCGCACGGTAGCGACATGGCGGCACAGTTGCACCAGCGTTTCGACGCCAGGCACCATCGCCTGGACATTCGTCAGGCGCCGATGTTGCGGTTGATTCACGCCTGGGACGAGCAAAACCAGCGCTGGCTGGCCTTGCTGCAGTTCCATCACCTGGTCATGGACCACACCACGCTGGACGTGGTGCGCTACGAGATGCAGGCCAGCCTGCTGGGGCAGGAGGCGCAACTCGGCGCGGCGGTTCCATATCGCAACTACGTCGCTCAGGCCCGACTGGGCGTGAGCCAGGACGAGCATGAGGTATTCTTCAGCGACATGCTGGGCGACGTCGACGAGCCGACGCTGCCGTTCGGTTTGCAGCAGGTGCATGGTGACGGCCATGGCATCGAAGAGGACCAACTGGCGGTAGGTGCAGACCTCAGCCGTCGCTTGCGGGTCCAGGCCCGTCAACTGGGAGTGAGTGCAGCTAGCCTGGTCCACCTGGCCTGGGCGCAATTGTTGGGTCAGGTCTCGGGCCGTGACGACGTGGTGTTCGGCACCGTGCTGCTGGGCCGGATGCAAGGCGGCGACGGCGCCGATCGGGCGCTGGGGATGTTTATCAACACCTTGCCGCTGCGTGTGACGCTGGGCAGTCGCAGCGTGTGTGAAAGCGTCAGGGCGGTGCACGATAAACTGACCGCGTTACTCGGCCATGAGCACGCACCGCTGGCACTGGCCCAGCGTTGCAGCGGCGTGGTTGCACCGGCGCCGCTATTCAGCGCCTTGCTCAACTATCGTCACAGCAGCGTTGCCGTGACCGATGAGGCGCTGACGGCCTGGAATGGCATGCAGTCGCTGGGCGATGAAGAACGCACCAACTATCCGTTGACCCTGAACGTTGATGACCAGGGCGAAGACTTCCTGTTGACGGTCCAGACCGTGCCGCTGATCGAGGCCGCACGGATCTGCGCCTATATGCAGCAAACCCTGAACAGTCTGGTCGATGCACTGGAACAGGCGCCGCAAACTCCACTGCACGCCATTTCAATACTGCCGCTCAACGAGCGTACGCGATTGCTCGAGCAATGGAACGAGCCTGGCAAGCACTACGCCAATGACACACCGATCCACCAACAATTCGAATCCCATGCTGCAGAATGCCCAGACGCCGTAGCGCTGATGTTCGAAGAGCAGACCCTGAGCTACGGCGAGCTCAACGCACGTGCCAACCAGGTCGCTCATCGCTTGCTGGCGTTGGGTGTGCGCCCGGATGATCGCGTGGCGATCTGCGTGGAACGTGGCCCGGCAATGATCATCGGCTTGCTGGGTATCCTCAAATCCGGCGCTGGTTATGTGCCGCTTGATCCGGCTTACCCCCCTGAGCGCCTGGCCTACACCCTCGGCGACAGCACGCCGGTGGCATTGTTGAGCCAGCAGTCAGTGCAGCAAGCCTTGCCGGTGTCGCAAGTGCCGGTGATCTATCTCGACGATGCCGGTTTGCAGGACGAATCCGTCTGCAATCCGCAGATTTCGGTCAAGCCCGGCGACCTGGCCTACGTGATCTACACCTCCGGCTCGACTGGCCTACCCAAAGGCGTGATGGTCGAGCATCGCAATGTTGCACGGCTGTTCTCGGCCACAGAAGACTGGTTCGGTTTCAATGAACAGGACGTGTGGGCGCTGTTCCACTCGTTCGCCTTCGACTTTTCGGTCTGGGAAATCTGGGGCGCGTTGCTGCACGGCGGTCGTCTGTTGATCGTGCCGCAGCTGGTCAGCCGCTCACCCGAAGACTTCTACACGCTGCTGTGCAGTGCCGGTGTCACGGTGCTCAACCAGACGCCAAGTGCGTTCCGTCAACTGATTACTACCCAGGGTCAGAACGAGCAGGCGCATTCGCTGCGCCAAGTGATTTTCGGCGGTGAAGCGCTGGAAACAGCGATGCTCAAGCCGTGGTACGCCCGCAACGTGAATGCTGGTACACAGTTGGTAAACATGTACGGCATCACCGAAACGACCGTGCATGTGACCTATTACCCGTTGCAGCCTGAAGACGCCCAGCGAGTCGGCGCCAGCCCGATCGGCACGCGCATCCCGGACCTGCAGCTTTACCTGCTCGATGCCTATGGCGAACCGGTACCGGTCGGCGTCGTCGGCGAGCTGTACGTGGGCGGGGCCGGTGTGGCGCGCGGCTACCTGAACCGTGAAGCACTGACGGCCGAGCGCTTTCTCGATAAGCCGTTCAGTACGGCGCCGGGTACGCGCCTGTATCGCACCGGCGACCTGGGGCGCTGGCTGGCCGACGGCACCCTGGAATACCTGGGGCGCAACGACGAACAGGTCAAGATTCGCGGCTTCCGCATCGAGCTGGGTGAAATCGAAGCACGTCTGGCCGAACATGCCGACGTCCGCGATGCCGCGGTGCTGTGCCGTGAGGACGTGCCCGGCGACAAGCGTCTGGTGGCCTATTTCACGACGCAGCACCCGGAACGCCTGCTGGACATCGAAACCCTGCGCGAGCATTTGCAAGAGACATTGCCGCAGTACATGGTGCCGGCAGCCTACGTGCAGCTCAATGCACTACCGCTGACCGCCAACGGCAAACTCGACCGCAAAGCCCTGCCAACGCCCGACCGTTCGGCGCTGGCCAGTCGTGGCTACGAAGCGCCTGAGGGCGACACCGAGATGGCCATTGCACGGATCTGGCAAGACCTGCTGCAACTGGAGCAGGTCGGCCGGCATGACCACTTCTTCGAACTGGGCGGTCACTCGCTGCTGGCCGTGAAACTGATCGAGCGCATGCGCCAGATAGATCTGGTTGCCGACGTGCGCGTGCTGTTCAGCCAGCCGACCCTGTCAGCCCTGGCGGCAGCCGTGGGTGGCAAGGGGGCCGTCGAAGTGCCGGCCAACCTTATTCCCGCCGACTGCGGGCGCATCACCCCGGACATGCTGCCACTGGCGTCGCTCAGCCAAAACGATATCGACCGTGTGGTCTCCTGCGTGCCCGGCGGTCTGGCCAACGTGCAGGACATCTACGCGCTGGCGCCGTTACAGGAGGGGATTTTGTATCACCACCTTGCCGCGGCCGAGGGTGACCCGTATCTGCAATACGCACTGTTTGCCTTTGACAGCCTTGAACGACTGCACAGCTTCGCCCATGCCCTGCAAGGTGTCATAGCGCGGCACGATATCCTGCGCACCGCCGTGCTTTGGGAGCGCCTTGATACCGCGGTGCAAGTGGTCTGGCGTGAAGCCCCACTGTGCCTGGATGAACAGGTGCTGGACCCGGCCAATGGCGACATCGCCGAACAACTGCTCAAGCGCCTGGACCCTCGCCATACGCGCCTGGACATCCGTCAGGCACCGATGCTGCGCATCGGCTATGCCCACGATTCGGTAAATAACCGCTGGCTGGGCATGCTGCTGTTCCATCACCTGGTGGACGACGCTACGTCACTGCGCATACTGAGCAGCGAAATCGAGGCGCACATGCTCGGTCAGCAAGCCTCGCTGCCGCCGTCCGTGCCTTATCGCAATTACGTGGCCCAGGCCATGCTTGGTGTCAGCCGTGAAGAGCACGAAGCATTTTTCCGCGACATGCTCGGTGACATCGATGAGCCGACGCTGCCGTTCGGTCTGCAGGACGTGCAGGGCGACGGGCGTGGTATCAAGGAAGCGCGCCAGTCGGTCGACATCGACCTGAGCCGACGCCTGCGCGTGCAGGCTCGTCAGCTTGGGGTCAGCTCAGCCAGCCTTTACCATCTGGCCTGGGCCCGCGTTCTGGGTGCGGTGTCAGGCAAAGAGGACGTGGTATTCGGCACCGTGTTGCTCGGTCGCCTGCAAGGCGGCGCCGGGTCCGACCGTGCCCTGGGGATGTTCATCAATACCTTGCCGTTGCGTGTCAAGCTGGGAGAGCAGGGCGTGCGCAGTGGTCTGAAAGCCACTCACGCACGACTCAGCGGCCTGCTGGCCCATGAACACGCGTCGTTGGTACTGGCCCAACGCTGCAGTGGTGTACCCGCTTCGACGCCACTGTTCAGTGCCTTGCTCAACTACCGGCATGTCGCCGCCGAGGTCAATCAGCAGACGTTCGATGCCTGGCAGGGCATCGACAACCTGCACGGCGAGGAACGCACCAACTATCCGCTGACCCTTTCAGTGAACGATGAGAGTGACGGTTTCAGCCTGACGGTTCAGGCCATTGCCAGCATCGACGCGCAGCGGGTCTGCGCCTATGTGCAGACTGCGCTGGAAAATCTAGTCAGCGCACTGGAACAGTCGGGCGAAGTGCCGTTGGCCGGTTTGTCGGTTCTGCCGGCAGCAGAGCGTGAGCAGTTGGTGTTCGGGCTCAACGCTACCGAGCTGGATTATCCGCATGAGCAAACCATTCACGGGCTGTTCGAAGCGCAGGTGCAGCGTACTCCGGAAGCGCTGGCAGTGATCCACGGCGAGCAGCGCATTACGTATCGCGAGCTTGACGAGCAGGCCAACCGTCTGGCGAATGCCTTGCGCAAACAGGGTGTACAGCCGGATTCCCGCGTCGGGATCTGCGTTGAACGCGGCGCGCAAATGGTCGTCGGCTTACTGGCAATCCTCAAGGCAGGGGGTGGTTATGTACCGCTGGATCCGGCCTATCCGGCGGATCGGATTACTTACATCCTGCAGGACAGCGCGCCAGCGGCAGTATTGGTCCAGGCGGCGACCCGGCATTTGCTGACAGGCGTTTCGGTGCAGGCCATCGACCTTGATGATCAGAGCGCCTGGCAAGACGAGCCGGTACAGAATCCAGACGTCGAGGGCCTGAGCTCGGCGCATCTGGCGTACCTGATCTACACCTCCGGTTCGACCGGTTTGCCGAAAGGCGTGATGATCGAGCACCGCAACACCGTTAACTTTCTGACCTGGGCCCACCGTGCTTTCAACGGTTCGGCACTGGAAAAGACGCTGTTCTCCACCTCGCTGAACTTCGACCTCGCAGTCTACGAATGCTTCGCGCCACTGACGTCGGGTGGCAGCATCAACGTGGTCAAAAACGTCCTTGAACTGCAACACGGCGAACACGATATTGGCCTTATCAATACCGTGCCGTCGGCGCTGAAAGCGTTGCTGGAAATCAACGGTTTGCCAGCATCGGTCCACACCGTAAACGTCGCCGGCGAAGCGCTCAAGCGCAGTCTGGTGGAAAACCTGTTCGAAAAAACCGGCGTGCAGCGGCTGTGCAACCTTTACGGGCCGTCTGAAACCACCACCTACTCAAGCTGGGTCGCCATGGATCGCGAAGACGGCTTCGCTGCGCATATCGGCAGGCCGGTGGGCAACACCCGGTTCTATCTGCTGGACGAGCAGCAACAGCTCGTTCCACGAGGCGTGCCAGGTGAAATCTACATCGGCGGTGCCGGTGTAGCCCGCGGTTATCTGAACCGCGATGATCTGACCGCCGAACGCTTCCTCACGGACCCGTTCAGCCTCACACCGGAGGCGCGGATGTACCGCACCGGCGACCTGGGCCGCTACTTGCCGGATGGCAATATCGAATACCTGGGGCGCAACGACGATCAGGTGAAGATTCGTGGTTTTCGTATCGAACTGGGCGAGATCGATGCGTGTCTGGCCAAACACCCGGCGGTACACGAAGCGGTGGTCATGGCCCGTGAAGACGTGCCGGGCGAAATCCGTCTGGTGGCGTATTTCACACAGGCCGACCCGACAGTGATAACGGACAGTGGGAGTCTGCGCACGCACCTGCAAGGGCTGCTGCCGGACTACATGCTGCCGGCCGCGTATATGCCGCTAGAGGCATGGCCGTTGACGCCGAATGGCAAGCTGGACCGCAAGGCCCTGCCGGCACCGGACAGCAGTGCTTTTGCCTCGCGTGCCTACGAAGCCCCGGTGGGGGACGTGGAGATCAGGCTGGCAGCGCTCTGGGCAGAGCTGCTCAATGTCGAAAAGGTCGGGCGTCATGACCATTTCTTCGAGTTGGGCGGGCATTCATTGTTGGCGGTGACCCTGATCGAACGTATGCGTCAGGCGGATCTGGAAGCTGACGTGCGAGTGCTGTTCGGTCATCCGACGCTTCTTCAGGTGGCAGCCTCGGTGGGTCAGGTCAAGCGGGTGGAGGTGCCGCAGACGAAAATCCCGATGCTCAATCGCAAACGCCGTATCTGAAACCACGGCAACCGCCCGGCCGATCGGCAATCGGTCGGGCGGTTGCCTTTCACCTTGAAGCCCTTCTCAAGACCTTCTTTCAAGGTCAGTTCGCAACCCCCCAGTCCGTATCCGTCTGACTGAACGCCCCGGTATCGCTGCGTCGACGTCACGCTCAAGTCTTGTCCCAGCTTCCCACGACAGACAGTCGCCCATGGATGCTCTAATTTTTGCGGCGTGTGGGAAGCACGGCGAACGGGAAGTTTCGTGTGTGTATCGGAGGACCGCAGCCCTTTGTTGCTGCGGGTTCCATCATACCTGCGCCCGAACCCCGCTCTGTCTTCGAGTTTCGAAGCCCCTCCGTTTTTATCGTGCGAAACACTGTTTGCGACTCCGTGCTCCAGAGTCGTCAACCCTCTCCGAAATGATAAACAGCAGGTTACTCGATGCACTTCAGCGAATTGATGGCAGTTCTTTCCACGCACGCTATCCGTCTTCAACAGGAAGAAGACGATCTGGTGATTCTCGGTGACGACGAGGGGCTGGACAGTGCCACTCTTGAAAGCCTGAGCGTGCACAAGGCGGAACTGCTTACGCTGGTGGCTCGAATGGGCGGTGACTGGCTCAGCCCGGCCTTTCGCATTACTGCAGACATGCTGCCGCTGGCCAATCTGAGCCAGGAAGCGATTGACAGGATCGTCGACGCGATACCGGGTGGGGCTGGCAATGTGCAGGACATCTACCCGCTGGCGCCCCTGCAGGAAGGAATTCTCTATCATCACCTGACGGCCGGGCAGGGCGACCCCTATGTATTGCGGGCTTTGTTCGGCGCCGAGAGCCGCGAACGTCTCGACGACTTCGCCCAGGCACTGCAGGCGGTGATCGAACGCCATGACATCCTGCGCACGGCGATGGTCTGGGAAGGCCTCGACGAACCGGTGCAAGTGGTGTTGCGCGAAGCAACGCTGGCTGTGGATGAGCTGACGCTGGACGCGGCTGGCGGCGACATCGAAATCCAGTTGCACGAACGCTATGATCCCCGGCATTTCCGGCTCGATCTGCGCCAGGCTCCGTTGATGCGCATGGTGTGCGCTGAAGATCCGGCCAACGCCCGCTGGGTCGCTATCCTGCTGTTCCACCACATAGCCATTGACCACGCTGCGCTGGACCTGGTGAAGCACGAGATGCAGGCTTTTCTGCTCGGCGAAGGCCATGCCTTGCCCGAAGCAGTGCCTTATCGTAACTACGTGGCACAGGTCCGACTGGGTGTCGGAGCTGATGCTCATGAAGGTTTTTTCCGCGAGATGCTGGCCGACATCGATGAGCCGACGCTGCCGTTCGGCGTGCTCGAAACGCCGGGCAGCGATCCACTGATCGAAGATGTGCACCTGCCCGTCGATGACGCATTGAGCGCGCGCCTGCGGACACAGGCCCGGCAGCTTGGGGTCAGTGCCGCGAGCCTGCATCACCTCGCCTGGGCGCGGGTGGTGGGTGCGCTGTCGGGCAAGTCGGATGTGGTTTTCGGCACGGTGCTGATGGGCCGGATGCAGGGCGGCGATGGCGCTGACCGGGCGTTGGGCATGTTCATCAACACCTTGCCGTTGCGGGTAAAGCTCGAAGGGCATGCGGTGCGTGAAGGGGTCAGAACCACCCATGCACGGCTGACGGCCTTGCTCGGTCATGAACATGCGTCGCTGGCCCAGGCCCAGCGTTGCAGCGGCGTGGCCGCACCGGCGCCGTTGTTCAATTCGCTGCTCAATTACCGTCACAGTGCCAGCGAATCGGTGGCTTCGGCCGAAGCGCTGCAGGCCTGGAACGGCTTGCAGAGTCTGGGCAGCGAGGAGCAGAGCACTTACCCGATCACCCTGTCGGTGGATGACCTGGGCCAGGGCTTCAGCCTGACGGTTCAAGCCCTGGCGCAGATCGGTGCACAGCGGATCGGCGAGTACATGTTGACGGCACTCGGCGCGCTGGTAGAGGCGCTGGAGCAGCAGCCGCAAACCCCGTTGCAGCGTCTGCAAGTCCTCTCTCCAGCCGAACGCCAGCAAGTGCTGCATGACTTCAATGACACGGCACGCGACTACCCACGCAATAGCAGCCTGCAGGAACTTTTCGAACAACAAGTGGCGGCGCAGCCTGATGCACTGGCTGCTGTACAGAATGACCAGTGCCTGACCTACCGGGAATTGAACGGTCGCGCCAACGCGCTGGCTCGTCACCTGGTCGACCTCGGCGTGCAACCGGGCGAGCGGGTGGCACTGCTGCTGGAGCGCTCCCTTGATCTGCTGGCCGGTCAATTGGCGATTATCAAATGTGGGGCGGTGTATGTGCCGCTGGACACCAACGCCCCCGCCGAACGTCAAACGTTCATGCTGCAAGACTGCGGCGCGCGGCAGATGTTGACGCTGGCTCGCCACGACCTTCCCGAAGGCATTCAGCGGATTGACCTTGACCTGCTGGAACTGCAAAGCGATGCGCCCAACCCGGTACCGTCAGCGTCCGCCGAGTCGGTGGCCTACATCATGTACACCTCCGGTTCCACCGGCATGCCCAAGGGCGTACTGGTGCCGCACCGTGCTGTCAGCCGGCTGGTGCTCAACAACGGTTATGCCGATTTCAATGCCGGGGATCGTGTAGCGTTCGCCTCCAACCCGGCTTTCGACGCCAGCACCCTGGATGTATGGGCGCCGCTGCTCAATGGCGGCTGCGTGGTCGTGGTCGAGCAGTCGGTGTTACTGTCACTTGACGAGTTCCGCGCGCTGCTGCTTTCTCAGTCGGTCAGCGTGCTGTGGATGACCGCAGGCCTGTTCCATCAATATGCCGACGGCCTGATGAAGGCCTTCGCCAGATTGCGCTACCTGATCGTCGGTGGTGACGTGCTGGACCCGGCAGTAATCGCCCGGGTGCTGGCAGAAGGCGCGCCGCGACACTTGCTCAACGGCTACGGCCCGACCGAAGCGACGACCTTTTCCACGACCCATGAGATCACCTCGGTCGGCAACGGCGGTATTCCCATCGGCCGCCCCATTGGCAACAGCCAGGTCTATGTGCTCGACGCCCTGCGCCAACCGGTGGCGATGGGCGTGGTCGGGGAGCTTTATATCGGCGGGCAGGGCGTGGCCAAGGGTTACCTGAACCGCCCGGAGCTGAACGCCACACAGTTCGTCGCCAACCCTTTCAGCGATGACACTGGAGCCCTGTTGTACCGCACCGGCGACCTTGGTCGCTGGAACGCAGACGGGGTTGTCGAGTATCTGGGCCGTAACGACGACCAGGTGAAAATCCGTGGTTTCCGTATCGAGCTGGGTGAAATCGAGGCGCGTCTGGTCGAATGCCCTGGCGTCAGAGAAGCCGTGGTGCTGGCCCGCCAGGACGAACCTGGACAGAAACGCCTGGTGGCGTACGTGGTCGGCGAAGAAAACAGCGCCTTGTCAGCGGTCGAACTGCGCCGCGAACTGGCGGCTTCTCTGGCCGAATACATGGTGCCAAGCGCCTTCATGGTGCTGGATTCTTTCCCGCTGACCGCCAACGGCAAGCTGGATCGCAAGGCCTTGCCGGTACCGGACGCCGACGCCTACGCCAGCCGCGAATTCGAGGCTCCCGAGGGTGAAGTGGAAATCACCCTGGCGCGCTTGTGGTCCGAATTGCTCAACGTTGAGCGCGTCGGCCGTCACGATCACTTCTTTGAGCTCGGCGGGCACTCGCTACTGGCCGTCAGCCTGATCGAGCGCATGCGCCAGGCGGGCCTGAGCGCCGATGTACGCGTGCTGTTCAGCCAGCCCACGCTGGCCGCACTGGCCGCAGCCGTCGGCGCAGGCCGTGAAATCAATGTGCCAGCCAACCTGATTGGCAAAGACTGCGAACGCATCACTCCAGAGCTGTTGCCGCTGGCGAGTCTGACCCAGGCGCAGATCGACCAGGTGGTGGCCACCGTGCCCGGCGGCGTGGCGAATGTTCAGGATATCTACGCGCTGGCGCCGTTGCAGGAAGGCATTCTTTATCACCACATGGCAGCCGAGGTCGGCGACCCCTATGTGTTGCAGAGCCAGTTTGCCTTTGATGACAGCGAGCGCCTGGACGCCTTCGTTCAAGCCTTGCAGATGGTTATCGACCGTCATGACATTCTGCGTACCGGGGTGGTCTGGGACGGTCTGGACTCACCGGTGCAGGTGGTCTGGCGCCAGGCGCAGTTGCACCTTGAAGGGCTTGAGCTTGACCCGGCAGACGGTGAGATCGGCGCGCAACTGCATCGCCGCTTCGACCCGCGTCACTACTGCCTCGATATGACTCAAGCGCCACTGATGCGCCTGGTCTATGCCGAGGACCCGCTCAACCAGCGAATCACCGCGATGCTGCTGTTCCATCATATGGCCCTGGATCATATGGCCATGGACGTGGTGCAGCATGAAATGCAAGCCTGGCTGCTTGGCGAGAGCGAAACCTTGTCGACACCAGTGCCATACCGCAACTACGTGGCTCAGGCGCGTCTGGGTGTCAGCCAGGCTGACCATGAAGCGTTTTTCCGCGACATGCTGGGTGATATCGACGAACCGACGCTGCCGTTCGGCCTGCAGGATGTGCAGGGTGATGGGCGTGATATCGAAGAAGCCGTCCTTACCGTGGACAGCCAGCTGAACCTGCGCCTGCGTGCTCAGGCCCGACAACAGGGGGTGAGTGCCGCCAGTCTGGTCCACCTGGCCTGGGCCCAGGTGCTGGGCAAGGTTTCCGACCGTCGCGATGTGGTGTTCGGCACCGTACTGCTGGGCCGTATGCAGGCCGGTGAAGGCGCCGACCGGGCACTGGGGATGTTCATCAACACCTTGCCGCTGCGGGTTGCCGTGGGCGGGCAGGGCGTACGCGCCGGGATCAAGGCGACACACGCGCAACTCACCGCGTTGCTCGCTCACGAACATGCATCGCTGGCGCTGGCTCAGCGTTGCAGCGGTGTTGCCGCACCGACGCCACTGTTCAGCGCGCTGCTCAACTACCGCCACAGTGCGGTTGGCAGCGTGTCCGAACGTGCCGTACAGGCCTGGCAGGGTATTCATGCCCTGAGCAGCGAAGAGCGCACCAACTATCCATTGACGTTGAACGTCGATGACATGGGTGACGGCTTCAAACTGGCAGCGCTGGCGACGAACGCGATCGGTGCGCAGCGCGTGTGCGGTTACATGCACACGGCTCTGGAGCATCTGGTGGATGCTCTAGAGCTAATGCCACAAGCGTCGTTACAAGGTTTGTCTATCCTGCCGGCTGTCGAGCGTGAGCAGTTGCTGGTGGGTTTCAACGACACCGCGCTGGATTACCCGCACGAACAGACCATTCACGGCTTGTTCGAAGCACAGGCCGAGCGCACCCCGCAGGCGCTGGCAGTGGTCCACGGCGAGCAGCGCCTGACGTATCGCGAGCTCAACGAGCAGGCCAACCGCCTGGCCCATGCCTTGCGCAAGCAGGGCGTGCAGCCGGATTCCCGCGTCGGTATCTGTGTCGAACGCGGCGCGGAAATGGTCGTCGGTTTGCTGGCGATTCTCAAGGCGGGCGGCGGGTATGTGCCGCTGGATCCGGCCTATCCAGTGGAACGTATTGCCTACATGCTGCAGGACAGTGCGCCTGCCGCCGTGCTGGCGCAGTCGGCGACTGAAGCGTTACTGGCCGACGCTTCGGTGCCAGTGATCAACCTTGATTTGGGCAACTGGCAGGACGAATCCGTCCAGAATCCGCAGGTGCCGGGGCTGACTTCGGCGCATCTGGCGTACCTGATCTATACCTCGGGCTCCACCGGTCTGCCGAAAGGCGTGATGATCGAACACCGCAACACCGTGAACTTCCTGACCTGGGCGCACAGTGCTTTCGACGCTTCTGCGCTGGAAAAAACACTGTTCTCGACCTCGCTGAACTTCGACCTCGCCGTCTACGAGTGCTTTGCGCCGCTGACCTCGGGTGGCAGCATCGAGGTGGTCAAGAACGTGCTGGAGCTGCAACACGGCGAACACAATATCGGCCTGATCAACACCGTGCCGTCGGCGCTGAAAGCGCTGCTGGACGTTGATGGCCTGCCGGAATCGGTGCACACGGTGAACGTGGCCGGTGAAGCGCTGAAGCGCAGCCTGGTCGAATCTCTGTTCGAAAAAACCGGCGTCCAGCGCCTGTGCAACCTCTACGGCCCTTCGGAAACCACCACCTACTCGAGCTGGGTGGCGATGGAACGCGAAGACGGCTTCGCTAAGCACATCGGCAAGCCGGTCGGTAATACGCAGTTCTATCTGCTGGACGAGCAACAGCAGCCCGTGCCACTGGGTGTTGCGGGTGAAATCTACATCGGCGGTGCCGGTGTGGCACGGGGCTACCTGAACCGCGACGACCTGACCGCCGAACGCTTCCTCAAGGATCCGTTCAACCAAAACCCAGCAGCACGCATGTACCGCACTGGCGACCTGGGTCGCTATCTGCCAGACGGCAATATCGAATACCTCGGTCGTAACGACGATCAGGTGAAAATCCGCGGTTTCCGTATCGAATTGGGCGAGATCGATGCACGCCTGGCCAAACACCCGGCGGTCCACGAAGCCGTGGTCACTGCCCGCGAAGACATTCCCGGCGACAAGCGTCTGGTGGCTTATTACACCCTGGCGGCGGGGCATACCTCGGTAGACATCAACAGCCTGCGCAGCCATTTGCAGGAAAAGCTGCCCGAGTACATGGTGCCGGCCATTTACGTGCTGCTGAAGGCCATGCCTCTGACACCGAATGGCAAGCTCGACCGCAAAGCCCTGCCGGCGCCGGACAGCGATGCACTGATCAACCGCGACTATGAAGCTCCACAGGGCGAAACCGAAACGCAGATCGCGGCCATCTGGCAAGACCTGCTGGGCGTGGCCAGGATCGGGCGTCACGACAACTTCTTCGAACTGGGCGGACACTCGCTGCTGGCGGTAAGCCTGATCGGGCGTATGCGCCAGTTGGGCCTGAGCGCCGATGTGCGCGTGCTGTTCAGTCAGCCAACCCTGGCCGCACTGGCTGCTGCAGTTGGCGGTAGCACGGACATCGTGGTGCCGGCCAATCTGATCACCGAGGATTGCCAACGCATTACGCCCGACCTGCTGCCACTGGCCAGCCTGACCCAGGCGCAGATCGATCAGGTGGTCGCCACAGTGCCGGGCGGCGTGGCGAATGTGCAGGACATCTATCCACTGGCACCGTTGCAGGAAGGCATTCTCTATCATCACATCGCTGCCGAGCAGGGCGATCCCTATGTGCTGCAGGCCCATTTCGCCTTTGATGACCGCGCGCGCCTGGATGCTTTCGTCCAGGCTTTGCAGACGGTTATCGATCGTCACGACATTCTGCGCACCGGTGTAGTCTGGAAAGGCCTGGACTCACCCGTGCAGGTGGTCTGGCGCCACGCACAATTGCCTCTTGAGATGCTGCAACTCGACCCGGCAGCCGGTGATTTCAGCGCGCAACTGCACAGCCGCTTCGACCCGCGTCACCACCGCCTTGATGTCACTCAGGCACCGCTGATGCGCCTGGCCTATGCCGAAGACCCGCTGAATCAGCGCATCTGCGCGATGCTGCTGTTCCATCACATGGTCCTCGATAACATGGCGATGGCCGTGGTACAGCATGAAATGCAGGCCTGGCTGTTGGGCGAAGCTCAAAACCTGTCGACACCGGTGCCATACCGCAATTATGTGGCCCAGGCACGCCTGGGCGTCAGCCAGGCCGATCACGAAGCGTTTTTCCGCGACATGCTCGGTGATGTGGACGAGCCGACGCTGCCGTTCGGTCTGATGAATGTGCAGGGCGATGGGCTTGATATCGAGGAAGCCAACCTTGCGCTGGCCCCTCGGTTGAGCCTGAGACTGCGCGCTCAGGCCCGACAACAGGGTGTGAGCACCGCCAGTCTGGTGCACCTGGCCTGGGCTCAGGTATTGAGCTCGGTTGCAAACAGACAGGACGTGGTGTTCGGCACCGTACTAATGGGCCGGATGCAGGCCGGGGAAGGCGCCGAGCGGGCATTGGGGATGTTCATCAATACCTTGCCGCTGCGGGTTTCGGTGGGCGGGAAAAGCGTGCATGACGGGGTCAAGGCCACTCATGAACGCCTGACTGCCTTGCTGGCCCATGAGCATGCTTCGCTGGCGCTGGCTCAGCGTTGCAGCGGCATTCCCGCACCAACGCCACTGTTCAGTTCGCTGCTCAACTATCGCCATAGTGCGCCTGGCAGCGTATCCGAGCGGGCGAGCCAGGCCTGGCAGGGTATTCATACGCTGAACAGCGAAGAACGCACCAACTACCCATTGACCTTGAACGTCGATGACTCCGGTGAAGGCTTCAACCTGAACGTACTGGTCACCGGCGCCGTGGGTGCCAAACGGGTCTGCGCTTACATGCAGACCGTGCTGGAACATCTGGTGGATGCGCTTGAGCAGTCACCGTCTGCGGCCCTCGACAGCCTGTCGATCCTGCCTGCTGCCGAACGTGCGCAGTTGCTGGTGGGGTTCAACGACACAGCAATGGATTACCCGCAGCAGCAGACCATTCATGGCTTGTTCGAAGCACAGGTCGAGCGCACCCCGCAGGCGCTGGCAGTGGTCCACGGCGAGCAGCGCCTGACGTATCGCGAGCTTAACCAGCAGGCCAACCGCCTGGCCCATGCCTTGCGCAAGCAGGGCGTGCAGCCGGATTCCCGCGTCGGTATCTGTGTTGAACGCAGTGCCGAGATGGTCGTCGGTTTGCTGGCGATCCTCAAGGCGGGTGGCGGTTATGTGCCGCTGGATCCGGCCTATCCAGCGGAACGTATCGCCTACATGCTGCAGGACAGCGCTCCGGCGGCAGTTTTGGTTCAAACAGCTACTCAGGGCCTGCTGGCCGACGCTTCGGTGCCTGTCATCAATCTTGATCTGAGCGATTGGCAGGACCAATCCGTCCAGAATCCGCAGGTGCCGGGCCTGACTTCGGCGCATCTGGCGTACCTGATCTACACCTCGGGTTCGACCGGCCTGCCAAAAGGCGTAATGATCGAACACCGCAACACCGTGAACTTCCTGACCTGGGCGCATAGCGCCTTCGACGCCGGGACGGACACTTCGGCACTGGAAAAAACGCTGTTTTCCACTTCGCTGAACTTCGACCTCGCGGTCTACGAGTGCTTTGCGCCGCTGACCTCGGGCGGCAGCATCAACGTGGTGAAAAACGTCCTTGAACTGCAATACGGCGAGCACGATATCGGCCTGATCAACACCGTACCGTCGGCGCTGAATGCGCTGCTGGAAGTCAACGGCCTGCCGGAATCGGTGCACACCGTGAACGTGGCGGGTGAAGCGCTGAAACGCAGCCTGGTGGAATCGCTGTTCGAGAAGACCGGCGTGCAGCGCCTGTGCAACCTCTACGGCCCCTCGGAAACCACCACGTATTCAAGCTGGGTCGCCATGGATCGCGAAGACGGCTTCGCTGCGCACATCGGCAAACCGGTCGGCAATACACAGTTCTACCTGCTGGACGAGCAACAGCAGCCCGTGCCATTGGGCGTCGCGGGTGAAATCTACATTGGTGGTGCCGGTGTGGCCCGTGGCTACCTGAACCGTGACGACCTGACCGCCGAACGTTTCCTGCAGGACCCGTTCAGCCAGCAGCCGGCGGCACGCATGTACCGCACCGGCGACCTTGGCCGGTATCTGCCAGACGGCAATATCGAATACCTGGGTCGTAACGACGATCAGGTCAAAATCCGTGGTTTCCGAATCGAACTCGGCGAGATCGATGCGCGTCTGGCCAAACACCCGGCGGTCCACGAAGCGGTAGTCACCGCCCGCGAAGACATTCCCGGCGACAAGCGTCTGGTGGCCTATTACACCCTGAGCGCAGGGCATGCTTCGGTGGACATCGACAGCCTGCGCGGCTGGCTGCAGGAACAATTGCCGGCCTACATGATCCCGGCAGCCTATGTGCTGCTCGACGCAATGCCGCTGACCCCGAACGGCAAACTCGACCGCAAGGCCCTGCCAGCACCGGACGGTGATGCACTGATCCGTAGCGGCTACGAGGAGCCACAAGGCACAGCCGAAATCACTCTGGCGAAGATCTGGAGCGACTTGCTCAACATCGAGCGTGTCGGTCGCCACGATCACTTCTTTGAACTGGGCGGCCATTCGCTGCTGGCGGTGAGCCTGATTGAACGTATGCGCCAGGCTGGCCTGAGTGCCAACGTGCGTAAGCTGTTCAGCCAGCCGACCCTCGCGGCACTGGCTGCGGCGACAGGCGCGGTCGACGAGCTGGTGATCCCGGCCAATTGCATTCCAGCAAACTGCCAGAAAATCACCCCGGACATGCTGCCGCTGATCAACCTGACCCAGGTGCAGATCGATCAAGTGGTCGCTGGCGTGCCTGGCGGCGCGGCGAATGTGCAAGACATCTACCCGCTGGCACCCTTGCAGGCGGGCATTCTCTATCACCACATCAGCGCCGAACAGGGCGACCCCTATGTATTGCAGGCGCAGTTCGCCTTTGACAGCCGCACTCACCTGGATACCTTTGCTCAAACGCTGCAAGCGGTCATCAACCGCCATGACATCCTGCGCACGTCCATGCACTGGGAAAGCCTCGACGAGCCGTTGCAGGTGGTCTGGCGCCATGTCGAGCTCAGCATGGAAGAGATTGAGTTCAACCCTTGCCTCGGTGATATATCCCGTCAGTTGCAAGAGCACCTGGACCCACGCCAGATACGCCTGGATATCCGTCAGGCACCCTTGATGCGTCTGGTGTGTGCTTTGGACACCGTCAACCAGCGCTGGCTGGCGACCTTGATGTTTCACCACATGATCCTTGACCACACCGCGCTGGATCAGGTGCGCTATGAAATGCAGGTCTGCCTGCTCGGTCAGGCCGATCAGCTTGGCGACTCCATCCCTTACCGCAACTATGTCGCTCAGGCCCGACTGGGCCTGAACGAACACGACCACGAGCTGTTCTTCAAGGACATGCTTGGCGACATCGACGAGCCGACGCTGCCGTTCGGCCTGCACGATGTACAAGGCGACGGCAACGCTATCGATCAGGCCCGCCTGATGCTGGACAGCGGTTTGAGCCAGCGTCTGAGGGTTCAGGCGCGGCAACTTGGGGTCAGCGCGGCAAGCCTGATCCATCTGGCGTTCGCGCAAATGCTGGGTCGCCTCAGCGGACGTGAACACGTAGTGTTCGGCACCGTATTGATGGGCCGGATGCAGAGCGGCGAGGGTGCCGAACGAGCCCTTGGCATGTTCATCAACACCTTGCCGCTGCGCGTGGACTTGGGCGAACAGGGCGTGCGTGACGGGGTCAAGGCCACGCATCGGCGGTTGACCGGCTTACTCGGGCACGAGCATGCGTCACTGGCGCTGGCCCAGCGTTGCAGCGGCGTAGTCGCACCGGCGCCGTTGTTCAGCGCCTTGCTCAACTATCGTCACAGCAGCGTAGCCGTGACCGATGAAGCGCTTACCGCCTGGAATGGCATGCAGTCGCTGGCGCTGGACGACGAAGAACGCACCAACTACCCATTGACCGTCAATGTCGACGATATGGGCGAAGGCTTCCTGTTCACCGCGCTGGTGGCCGCGAGCATCGGCGCGCAGCGTCTTTGTGACTATCTGCAGTTGGCAGCAGAAGGGCTGGTCGATGCGCTGGAACAGGCGCCGCAAACTCCGTTGCGCGCCATTTCGATACTGCCGCTCAACGAACGTACGCAGTTGCTCGAGCAATGGAACGAGCCTGGCAAGCACTACGCCAATGACACACCCATCCACCAGCGATTCGAAGCCCGCGCTGCAGAACGGCCAGACGCCGTAGCGCTGATGTTCGAAGAGCAGACCCTGAGCTACGGCGAACTCAACGCGCGTGCCAACCAGGTCGCTCATCGCTTGCTGGCATTGGGTGTACGCCCTGATGATCGCGTGGCGATCTGCGTGGAACGTGGCCCGGCGATGATTATCGGCT
>NZ_JAHPJG010000031.1:0-59528 GCF_020515755.1 Pseudomonas sp. B20 | reverse complement strand
ATGGGAGCGAGCTTGCTCGCGAAGGCGTCAGTGGGGTTTTTACTTTTCGGGCGGACCCTGAACAGCGCCAGCCGGATCCTCGATCGCAGCAGGCTCTTCAGCAGGTGCCTCAGGTGCCAGGTCGAGCAGATCAGGCTCGTCGTCGACCACCTCGGCAGCCACCTCAGGCTCGCTAGTCAGCGGCCTCAGCAAACTCGGATCCGTCACCCCAGTCAGCTTCTTGCGCAGGCGCTGCAAGTCTCCGACGCTGAGCTTCAACAGCTTGGCCGACTTGGTCTTGATCAGCGTGGTGACACTTTCTTCCTCGCCCAGGCGCGCCATCTGCCCCGCCAGGTTCATTGCCAGCACTTCGCGCGTGTAGATGCCGGTATTGTACTGATACACCGCAGCGATCAGCTCACGCAGTTCCAGCGGCAAGCGCCAGCGGGTGCGCAGAGCAGAACCGAAGGCAGCGGAGTACTGCTCCAGAGACTGCCCAATCACCTGCTCATCCAGTTGGCCGCCAGCCAGCAGCCACTCCTGCAGGCAACCCAATACCGCCAGATCGCCCAGCGACTGCAACAGTCCGGCACAGAAACAGCGCTCCGCATCCAGCTCCAGCATGCCGCCCAGAATGCGTGCGTAATCAGCCGTGCGTTGCGACAGGGTCCACAGCTCATGGGCCTTGGCCAGCAACGCATCATCGGTCAGCACCGCCATACGCTTTTTGCCCAGACCGGACGCGATATTGGCGCCCTGCACCGGCCCGAGAATGGCCAGCGCCCCGCCCATGGTCTGGATCGGCTTGCCCAGATGCTGCGCCGCCGTGTTGGCGGCGGCGATCAATACAGCCGTGATGTGCGGATCATTGCGCAGCTCCTGCTCCAGCAGGGTGGCGTCGATGCCACTGGCGGTCTGGCTGAGCGTCACCGCGGTGGCGACATCGACAAACAGCGGCGCTCCATCGGCGATGTCACGGCGTTTGTCGAGAAACTTGGTCAGGGTCAGACCCGGCGTCAGCGCGGGCACCGCACCCGCAGCCGGGGCGCTGCGTTCCAGCAACAGGCCTTCAAGACGCTGGCGCAGCCCTTCGGTGTTCAGTGGTTTGGTCAGGTAGGCAGTCGGCGCCAGCGGCACGACCTCGCGCACGCTGGCGCTGTCATTGCGATTGCTGATCAGAATGAACGGGATGGCGGGCTGACGACGCAGATTGCGCACGCCCCGCAGCAGGCTCAGGCCATCGATCCCCGGCAGCTCGCGGGCGGCGATGATCAGGTCCGGCAGGTGTTTTTTCATCCACTCGACGGCCTGTTTGCCATCGGTGCACATCTCCAGCTCGATATCCGCACGCACGCCCAGCACCAGGTCGCTGAGCGTCTCGCGAACCCACGGATCAGACTCGGCTATCAGTACGCGGGGAACGGCGGGCAAAACTACAGCGGTCATCATGACTCTCCGATGTCAATGCGACCACCTTAGCCAATGCAAACGTCCGGATATACCCAAAACAGCGAAATACCCTGCTCTAAAGCAAAAAAAACCCGTCGAAACGGGCTTTTTTTGTCTGTTTGGTCATAAATTAATCAATTCATGACTTCACACTTTTTACGCGATTTCAGCGAAGCATTCGTCGAGAATGGCCAGGCCGCGGTTCAGCAATTCGTCTTCGGCGGTCAGCGGTACCAGTACGCGCAACACGTTGCCGTAAGTACCGCAGGACAGCAGAATCAGACCCTTGTCACGCGCCTTGGCAACCACCTGAGCCACTGCCGCGGCGTTAGGCTTGTGCGAGTCGCCGCCTTCGAACAGCTCGACAGCGATCATCGCACCCAGCGCACGCACTTCACCGATAACCGGGTACTTGGCCTGCATCGCCTTGAGCGAGGTCACCAACTGCTCGCCAACCGCCTTGCAGCGTTCCAGCAGGTGCTCTTCTTCGAAGATGTCCAGCACCGCCAGCGCCGCAGCGCAGGCCACCGGGCTACCGGCATACGTGCCGCCCAGACCGCCGGGTGCGATGGCGTCCATGTATTCAGCCTTGCCGCACACGCCCGCCAGCGGGAAGCCGCCTGCGATGGACTTGGCGAAGGTGGTCAGGTCAGCCGCAACGCCCATCTGCTCCATCGCGAAGAACGTGCCGGTACGGCCAGCGCCGGTCTGCACTTCGTCAGCGATCAGCAGAATGCCGTGCTTGTCGCACAGCTCGCGCAGACGCAGCATGAAGGCCTTCGGCGCCACGTAGAAACCACCCTCGCCCTGTACGGGTTCGATGATGATCGCAGCGATGTCCTTGGGCTCGGCGTCGTTCTTGAAGATGCGCTCGATGCTGGCGATGGAATCATCCACGCTCACGCCATGCAGTTCGCACGGGTACAGCGCGCGGAAGATACCGCCTGGCATCAGGCCCATGCCGGCCGAGTACGGCACGACCTTGCCGGTCAGGCCCAGGGTCATCATGGTGCGGCCGTGGTAAGCGCCGGTGAAGGCGATAACGCCCGCACGACCCGTCGCAGCACGGGCGATCTTCACGGCGTTTTCCACCGCTTCGGAACCGGTGGTCACCAGCAGGGTTTTCTTGTCGAAATCGCCTGGGACTTTGGCGTTGATTTTTTCGCACAGCTCGACGTAAGGCTCGTAAGCCAGGACCTGGAAGCAGGTGTGGCTCAGCTTGGTCAGCTGTTCTTGCACGGCGGCGATGATCTTCGGGTGCAGGTGACCGGTGTTCAGAACGGCAATACCGCCCGCGAAGTCAATGAACTCACGACCTTCCACGTCGGTAACGGTCGCGTTCTTCGCCGAAGCAGCGAAGATCGGGTGGATCTGACCAACGCCACGCGGGACGGCTGCATGGCGGCGTTGCATCAGGGATTCGTTAGTCTTGCTCATGTATTCCTCATTCGCCGCTCATCGGTCGGCGTGGGTCAAGGATCAAGCGGACCGGATCAACTGCGGCAGCATACGATGATCGACTGCTGCAGCCTTCAGGCCACCAGGAAACTGCGGTACAACAAAAGCCGATGACACGTCGCTCTCGCGCGCCATCGGCTGCAATACCCGAGTGTCGGTCAGACCGACAGGCAGAGGTATTTGATTTCCAGATAGTCTTCGATGCCGTACTTGGAGCCTTCACGGCCCAGGCCGGACGACTTGATGCCGCCGAACGGTGCCAGCTCGTTGGAGATCAGGCCGGTGTTGATACCCACCATGCCATATTCCAGCGCTTCGGCGACACGAAACACGCGGCTCATGTTCTGCGCGTAGAAGTACGACGCCAGACCGAACTCGGTGTCATTGGCCATCGCGATCACTTCGGCCTCGTCCTTGAAGCGGAACAGCGGGGCCAGCGGACCAAAGGTTTCTTCCCGGGCCACAGCGGCGTCTTTCGACACGTTGACCAGAATGGTCGGCTCGAAGAACGAGCCTTCCAGGCTGTTGCCACCGGTCAACACGGTTGCGCCCTTGCTGACGGCGTCGGCGATGTGTTCCTTGACCTTGGCCACCGCCTTGTCGTCGATCAACGGGCCGGTGGTGACGCCTTCTTCCAGGCCGTTACCGATCTTCAGCTTGCCGACCGCCGCTTTGAGCTTCTCGGCGAACGCGTCATACACCGCGTCCTGCACGTAGATGCGGTTGGCGCACACGCAGGTCTGGCCGTTGTTGCGGTACTTGGAGATCATCGCGCCTTCGACCGCTTTGTCGAGGTCGGCATCGTCGAACACGATGAAAGGCGCGTTACCGCCCAGCTCCAGAGAAACCTTCTTGATGTCCTTGGCGCATTCGGCCATCAGCTGGCGACCAATGTCGGTCGAGCCGGTGAAGGACAGTTTGCGCACGATCGGGTTACCGGTCAGCTCGGCACCGATATCGCCTGCGCTGCCAGTCACCACGCTGAACACGCCAGCCGGGATACCCGCACGCTCGGCCAGTTCAGCCAGGGCCAGTGCCGAGAACGGCGTTTGCGACGCAGGCTTGAGCACCATGGTGCAGCCCGCCGCCAGTGCAGGACCGGCCTTGCGGGTGATCATCGCCGCCGGGAAGTTCCACGGGGTGATCGCCGCCGTCACACCAATCGGCTGCTTGAGCACGATCAGGCGCTTGTCCGGCTGGTGACCAGGGATCACGTCGCCATAGACGCGCTTGGCTTCTTCGGCGAACCACTCGATGAACGACGCGGCGTAGGTGATCTCGCCCTTTGCTTCGGCCAGTGGCTTGCCCTGCTCCAGCGTCATCAGCAGACCCAGGTCGTCCTGGTTCTCGATCATCAGCTCGAACCAGCGGCGCAGCTTGTTGCCACGCTCTTTGGCGGTCAGCGCTCGCCAGGCCGGCAGCGCCTTGTCAGCCGCCTCAATCGCCCGACGCGTCTCGGCTGCGCCCATTTTTGGCACAGTGCCGAGGATCTCGTTGTTGGCAGGGTTGTTGACCTTGATCGACTGACCACCGTCCGCGTCCAGCCATTGGCCGTTGATATAGGCCTGCTGGCGGAACAGTGTGGAATCTTTGAGCTGCATGTCGGCCTCCTAAACAGCATCGCCCGAAAGGCGACGCGAACAATTGATATCGATGCACCCCATTTGGAAGCCATCGTCAGGAAAACATTCCATCGGGTTCCAGCGCTGCGCAACGCATGAAGACAGGAAGACCGAACAAGAGCGTTTGAAATCTCAAACGAATCCTAGGCATTGCGGGGGGAAAGGACAATAGCCCGTTCGAAAAAAAGAACGGATACGGGTCGACTGCTTTTTTGCATCGGCGTTAAGCTTGGTCAGCCCATGGAAGTCATACAGCCTGACTGAGATGGATTTGAAGATTCTTAATGCGCTTATTGACGATTCGAAGGCAAAAATGACGCAACCTCAGAGTTTCACGATACTGCTCTTCTCCTACGGCACGTTGCAGGACAAGGCGGTACAACTGGCCAACTTCGGCCGGGAACTGACAGGCCACGCCGACCAGATGATCGGCTACAAGCAGTCCTACGTCGAAATCACCGACCCGCAGGTGCTTGCCGAGAGTGGCAAGACGCATCATCCCATCATCAGCCCGAGTGAGGATTTGAGCGATACCGTCTCAGGGACTGTTTTCCAGATCAGCGCGCAAGAACTGGCAGCGGCAGACGCTTATGAAGTTTCAGACTACAAGCGCATAGCCGTAGGCCTCGCCTCAGGCCTGACCGCGTGGGTCTATGTTGAGGCATAACCGTGTTCCCGAAAGGGTGCTTAAGGTCAGTGCCTGAACATATGCCTGTTCAAGCGCGGCTGGTTTTATCAGGCTGCCCTGCCCTTCAACGTGAACAGGCTTAGCCCCAGGCCAATGAACGACGCGCCAAACACCCGATTGACGTTCTGGCGCCTGCGGGCCGAATTGAGGTGGCGCTTGAGCGTCTGTGCCAGCAGCACATAAAAGACGTGAGCAACCACAGAGCAGCCGGCGAAGGTCACGATCAGCACGCCCGTCTGCTCCACCTGAAAGGTGCCGGGCTGGATGAATTGCGGCAGAAACGCGATGAAAAACAAGATCGCCTTGGGGTTGGTCAGCGCCACCGAGATGCCTTTGATAAACAGGCTGCCTGTGGACACCGCTTTGGGCACGTTGGCCAGCGCGTCGAATGCACTGCGCGCGCTACGCCACTGCTTGATCCCCAGATAAACCAGATACCCCGCGCCTGCGATTTTCAGGACCAGAAAGGCACTGGCGGACGCTACCAGGACCGCGCCCAGCCCGGCCGTTACCGCCGTGGCAACCACTATGAGCCCCAAGGCGTTGCCGAGCGAACCGACCATCGCCCTCGCCGGCCCGTGGGTGATTGAATTGGACAGCGCCATGATCACCGCCGGCCCCGGCGTGAGCGTAACGAACAAGGCAATCATCGCGAAGCTGAGCCACTGTTGTAGCGATTCCATTTTTTATTCTCCCTGTGGCGCAGGCATTAACCCACGCCTGTAGCGCTATCGATAATCCGGAAGCGTGAAAGCCTGCACCGCCGGGGTCAGCGCCCTGGCAGCACGCTTGCTGATAAAGGGTGTTGCCACCAACCGCTGCACGGCGCGCAGGATTTTCACCCCGGTCTGAGTGCGAGGATGGACCAGACGCGGCACAAGTTTTGGCACGCTCTGCGACTTTTTCACCACAGGGCGCAGGACATATTCGTACGAGGCAAGCGCCTCTGCAATCGTATCGGTCCGGGTGAGTTCACCCGCCAGTACATACGCGCCAATAAGCGACAACGAAGCACCGACCCCACCCAGCGGCGTGACACACCACGCCGCATCGCCCAGCAGCACCACCGGGCCATTCGACCAGCGATCGATCTTCACCTGACGCAAGTCATCGAACCAGAAATCCTCCGCAGCCTCCATCCCTTCCAGCAGACGAGGCACCTCCCAGCCCGCGCCTGCAAACGACGCCCGAAGAAACGCCTTCTGCTCGGCAACACTGTTGCCGACCGTCAGGTGGCTTCGGCCCTGCACATTAAAGAACGCACGCGTCGTACCGCGATTGTCCGGACGAACGCCCGCGCTGCGCCCGCCCACCGCGTTGTACCAGCGCGCGGTCTGACTATCGGTCGGCGCACGAGGCACGGTAAAGAACGCGCTGGCCAGGTCCATCCGGCGCGGCTGATTCTCGCCGGGGAACACCAGCTCCCGCGTGCGCGAACCGACACCTTCGGCAATGATCAGCAGATCAAAACGCTCCTCGCCACCGCCCTCGAACGTAACCGAAACGCCCTCCGCATCGTGCTCGACCGAGACGATGCGATCACCGAAGCGATAGAACGCATCAGCAGACGACGCCTCATACAGCAGACGCGCAAGGTCACCGCGCAACACCTCAAGCTCAGCCGTCGGGCCGTCTCCGTCCAGACCGGCCAGATCGATGCGCGCTGCCGTGCGGTTATCCTCATCGACCCACGCAAGCCCCGTCTCGCCGGTGTTGAGATCCTTCACCGCCTGCTCAAGCCCCATCAGGCGCAAGACCTCCCGAGCCGCGCCCCGCACATCCACATTCTGCCCACCATCGCGAAAGGCAGGCGCCTGCTCGACAACCGTGACATCGCAATCGCGCCGCGTCAGCCACCAGGCCGCGGCACAACCCGCGATACTGGCCCCGGTAATAAGAACGCGGCACGGGCTGCGCTCGATGCTTTTGAACTGATTGATAAGAGGCCCTCGGTGAGAACGAACTGACGGAGTGATATGGGGAGCATCATGCACCAGCTGGTGGTTGTGCCGGTAGCGGTGGGCTGTTCCTTTGTGGGTGGAGGTGGATGTGGGGTGATGGAAGGCGGATGATTTGTGTCGCACACCGCCCGCAACTGGACGCCCCGTACCCATGTGAGTATCATGGCGCCCGCGTCGCACCAGTAGCTCAGCTGGATAGAGTACTGCCCTCCGAAGGCAGGGGTCGTGGGTTCGAATCCCGCCTGGTGCACCATATAAGACAAGGGCTTAGGTGAAAACCTAGGCCCTTTTGTTTATGAATGTGCCCATTCTGTGCCTAAACCGTGCAGCGCCATCTCGCACCACCCATGCGTATAGCTTTAGTTAGAACACTAGCCACGCGGGCTGGAAGCGCCGAGAAAATGCATCCACCCCTGAAACCGGCTCAGCCCCACGCACCTTTCACATACCCCGAGTCCTGACTGGCGGCCAGGGGTATTAGGTCTACGGTTTGGCGGCGCAAGACTTACAATTGCTCATAACAGCTGTGGGAAGGTGTCAGAAACGCTGGCGGCTCAACTTGGCGATAAACATATCCACTATTTCCCCTGAATCCAGGTCAAATTTTTGCTCTTCACTGATGCTCCAATCATCGTCATACGGTGATTGCCATGCGGGCCAATTCAGTTCCGCTAGAGATGCCTCTAGAGAGCAGTTAGGCGCGGAGATCGAGAGCATAAGACCCAGCAGGATCTTTTCGCGCAGAACACCCCTTGGAACGCTATCAGCGGACTTCGCCAAAGCCTGAAAGAGCTTCTGGAGGTAGTTGATGAAGTGTTGCACTGCCTCGTCGTCTAGCGGCTCTGTGGTTCCAAGCTCGTAAACTTCCACGAAAAGGGAGGCTTTCTCATCGCGCACTTCTTCTGACGCTTGCTGATGGAAGCTATCCGTCAGGTGCAAGATATCGGTCGGCATCTCGCTTACGACGAAACTCCCCACGGAATACTTCGGCACCTCTCTCGAGCTGCCATAGAAAACTCTGGCCGCATCAGCGACCTCTTCGATTTTCTCACCTGGAAACGTTGCATGCACACCGAATCCTACTTGCTCAACATCAGCGAGCGTAGATCGGACTAACTCGATCAGCTCGACCCTATAGTTTCGATTGGTCGCGCCTTGGTAATCGAATATATGCCCATGTCCGACATTCTCAACCTTGCCCAGCAAGCGACGCAGACCTCGCCACCCGCCTGAGTAAAAGTTGCGCCAGCCCCATGAATCGCTAGTTTCAATCGAGGGGAGTGGAGTGGGAGCAGCTTGAGGAGGCGTCGACCGCTTCTCCGAGTTTTGATCCAACCTGGATTGCACCTCCTTGAGGGCCCGTTGTTGGCGGCGAAGTTCGCTGGCTAAACCCAGACCCAGTGAGCCAAGGCGCGTTTGGCCCGCAATCTCCTGATGGTTGATGGCAACCCGCGGGCGAAGCCCTGAGCCGAACACCTGCTCACACCAAGCGGCATAGGTCAAATTTTCGCCAGTGGTGCGGGGCAGTCTGTTCGCCAGCTTCTTAAGGAGGGAAGTCTCCAGATATGAGCAATCGACCAAAACGTCGAACCTCTTCAAAATCCTGAACTGAACCCACTGCTCTAACTCTTCACGGTCCATCCAGTTACTCCACATCAAGTAGGATCAATGTTCTGTCTAATCTTATTCAAACACCGGACAGCTTGGCCTCTGGGCGCGCCTCACAAACCCCAATAGTACTGCTTGATCTTCTGCGCCATGAGCCGGCGGCGCTCGGCTAGAAAGGCTTCAAATTGCTCAGGCTGATAGGCGGCCAGATCCTCAGGGAGGCAGTTGCTGGCTAGGTTGACTTTGAGATCATCCAGGCGCGTGATAGCTCCATAGCGCGCCAAGCCTCTATCACACTGAGCGAGCACATCGGCCATGTAGGCTGCCGGGGCGGTGTGGCCGATCTTGATGTTCACTTCCTGCTGCACGTACACGTAGTTGGCAACCTGGTTGTACTTGCTTCGTTGCAAACCCCGCTGCTTCAAGAAGTTTTTCGGGAAGATGTGGTGAATATCACCATGGTGCGTGAGCATGTCCCGGACGGTGATGTCTTTTGACAGGAAGCCTTTGTCGCCGCGATTAGCCTGCGCTGCCCAAAACACTTTGATTGCTGGCGCATTAACGGACGATGTAGTCAACGACTGTGGCAAACCGAAATCCCAGAAAGCGTCGGAAAGCTCAGCTGCCTCGATCTCGCCCAGCACCTCCTCGAACTTGCGCTCATGAACGGCCTTGATGTCCTTGTCGAAGCGCGACTCCGGCGAGCCCGAGTAACGCCCGGTCAACAGCGACATGACAAACCAGCGGCGGACCCAACTTTCGATATTAGGGTTGTTGCCCAAGTCGCGTTTGAGCTTGAGGTACAGGACGTAGGCGAAATTCAGCGCGTTGACCGAGCCGATCATGGAGCTGTCCACGAAGCCGGCCGAGCGAATGATCATCAAGAAGCGCTTGAAGTGCGTTTCGTTGATGAATTCCCTGACCCCTTCGCTCAGGACCCTGAACGACTCTTCCTCGATTTCTTTCTCATAGCTTCGCGTATCGAAGTTGCGACCCGAGAGCAGCCCGACCAGATCCGATAGGCGACCACGATTGAATTTGGTAGTGAAGGCCACGCGCAGCATGTCCGAGTAACTTGGGTCGTACAGATCATCGTTTTCACCCCTCAGCCAACGCATAGCCTTGAAGTAGTCCGTTTGGACGAAGGCTTTGTCGTTGTTCTCAATGTGGGCGTAGAACTCGGGCGCGATGGATAGGTGGCAGAAGTAATCGATGGCCTTGCGAAGGGTATTGCCGTCGAACTCCTCGTTGGCAGCGATCTTCGACATCACAAAGTCCGCCTGACTGAGCACAACACCTTTTGAGTTGATGCGAATGAAGATCTCCGTAACAGTCTCGATGTCCAGATCAGCCGCCAGCTCGATCAGACCGATCTGCTTTTTGGTGATATCGCAAAGCCTGTCCAATCGCTCATAGACAAGATCTTCATTCAAGTCAGGGTTTGCAGTCAGATAATCCCTGGCGGCTTTGTGCGACTTCAGCTCGCCGTTGACGATGGGCGCGATATCGGCGAACCACGCCTTGTCCTTCTCGATAGCTGGGTTGCTGACCTCGAAGCGCTCCTCGATGGGGTGGAAGGCAATGCGGATACGCACCTGCTGATAATCCTGGTTGATCACCTGCTGGCCAGCGATCGCCGCGGTCAACGCAGTGACGCGTTGCTGGCCGTCAATTAGTACCTTCTTGCCCTCGGCCAGCGAGCCGTCTTTGAGTTTAACCGTGGGGTTACGCCACGCAATGATGTAGCCGACCGGGAAACCTTGATACAGGCTGTCCATCAAGTCGCGGACCTTACTGGCATCCCAGACGAAAGGGCGCTGAATTTCCGGGATTGCAATTTCTCCAGACTTGACCCAGCTCAGGAGAGTTTCGATCAGGTGCTGGTTAACGGAGTACTTCTGGGCTGACATTGGCATTCCTTTGCATGCATAAGCGGCGAATCTATTCAGCCGGAGCCAGCAACTGATCCACGGGGTCAGGCCTGGTCAAGTATGGCACTTTGCCCGAGGGTACCAGATTTGCCGCAGCTTCCAAGTGGACGTCCTGGTCATCAAAGAAAATGTGGGGATTGAAGGCCGTAAGCACTTTGGGCTTGCCCACACCACCGAGGAAGAAAGCTTCATCAACGTACACGCCCCAGGCACGCAGAGTGTTGATCACGCGCATTTCCGATGGGGAGTTTCGAGCCGTGACAATGGCGATTCTGATCGGTGAATCCTTGCTACCGGTGGGTAAACGCTCCTGCAATTTGGCCAGTTTCATGAGCAGGCTGGCATAGGGTCCCTCTTCCATGGGGGTATGCTGCAGTGCATCTTCCTGCGCCTGAAAGGCATCCAGCCCTTGGGTTTTGTAGACCAGCTCGCTGGCGTCGGAAAACAGCACTGCGTCACCGTCAAAGGCGATTCGTACTTGCCCTTTAGGGATTTTGGGGGCGTTGGCTGGCGGCGCCTTGAGGATCGCAGCGGCGCATTGCTTGGAGTCGATAACCTTTTGAGCATCGTCCACGTTGGTCGTGAGAAACAGATCGACATCGAAGGCATCAATGTAGTCAGCCACCGACTCGCCACCGGTGAACGCCGAACGCGTGATCGCCAACTGATCCCGGCGAATGGTCTTGAGTACGCGAATACCGGTATCTGGGCTGTTGCGTGACATCACCACCACTTCCACCAGCGGTGCATGGTCGCCACTTTTCATATGTCGATTAAGATCAAGCAGTGCCTTCACCAGATGATATCCGGTACCCGGTGTCAGCGGATCACCCTCACGCTCTTGCATGTAGCGGCGATAGTTGTCGATCACGCTTTCCGGATCAGCCTCAAGCCCAGCCTTGAACATCTGGTCGGACTCGCTCATGTCGAATAGCGCAGTGGCGGAGATCCCAACGACCAACGTGTTACTTAAATCAAACGCCATTGTAGCCATCCTTTGTGCCTGCAAAACAACCCAGTATAAGTTGGGTAAAAACCCTTGAAGTAAGTCCAAGGACAGATAAAATAATTTATTAGGTCACAGAGGTTCTCGCCGCGCCGAATAACTTTAAATCTTACGCTTAGTGATAAGCTGCTCCTAGAGCTTAGCTCGTCCACATCACGACTGCGACTTTTCAGATATAACACTTTACCTAGTGATTTCTTGCCCTTATCACAATACCTGCAGAAGGCCTCAATTTTTCAAAAGCTGAGCTGATCAAAAATCTTCAAACACTCCTGTCTTTCAATAAAGCGAGTCCACAACTCATTGACAACTGCAGTATCCAGGCAAATCACGTCAGTGTCATGTTCACGTTCATCATAAGCTTCGGGCTCAACAAAACCTCGATCAAAGCGCAGGCCTGCGCGTTGATTAAATAGGTAGCGTGCATGGAAATCTTGATCCAACTGATCACCTGCCACCCGAGAAACGTTAAATCTGACGCCTTGGTCTATCCATGCGCTAAGCAGCCTCTCATACTCATCCTTCACAACTGCCGCGCTACGGGAGTCGTTAGTGTAATCTGAAAATATGATCATTTGGCTCGGTAATGCACCATTTGCCTGGCAAATATGAAGCATAGAATCAAGAACTTTTGTATATTTGCGCCTAGGCTGAAAATAGGGGTCAACAATTACGATCTTATCCGAGACTGCGAGTACGTACTTAGCCGCCTCCGCCAGGGCACTCGCATTACGTTTCACATGAACTTCCCGTCGATTTTCAAAGAGGTTTTCGTGAGCATCATCGATATTATAAAGCTTATCTGAGGTAGGCTGGCTTTTTATCAATACAGCGAATAGTTCATTTAAAACGGATTCATCATTAACACTTGTCAGCCAATTAGCCCCCTCGTAGCGCAGCCCCATACGCACAAGACGATCATCCTTGACGGTTCGTAACTTTTCCTCAACCCGCGCCAACTCAATGTCGCCCACCCCATTTGAGTGACAAGCATCCATTACCATCTTCATCCAGCTTTTCGGATAGCGTGCGATTAGCAAGCCCTTGCTATAACCAAACTTTTCCAAGACATAGCGCAGATCTTTCCAGTTGTTGATAGCATCCGGCTCTATAGCGAATATGGCGTGCATCAGAACAGTTCCTCCCGACGCTCAGCGAAGAAACCATTGGGCCAGCGAGTGGTAAACTCGCCAGAGCTATCAATTTCGATACGCCGGGTTCTGACCCCAGCCTCTCCTGGCTCCATATAGACGATTGAAACATCAGTTGGAGAAACAGGCTGCAGCCCCTCCGGTAACACACCTTCGGAGGTTTCACGGATTCGGCGCAGGATCCGCAGGACAAGGTGCTCGCTGTGGGTTTCGATCAGGAATGTGCTGTTGTTGTTGGCTTGAGTGAGCAAATCGCCGATACCGATTTGAATCCTCGGATGAACATGCAGCTCTGGCTGCTCGCAGGCGATGATGCCCTGCTTGGATTGCAGGGCCGCAACCACCAGCGGGAATAGCTGAGAAATCCCAACACCCACCTCCGAAAAGGCCACCTCGATCTTGTTGAGCTCATCCCACAGTACCCACTTGCTGTAGTGCTCCTTATCTACAAGCTGTCGGGCTTTGGCTCCAGCAGGCCTAGTCTCTGCCTCAAGAATTTTCTTGAGTACACCTAGGTCAATCGAGCGCTCCTCAAGCAGCGGATTATCCTCAGCATCAGCACCCGTAAAAGTGAGGCTAAGCTCATCCCCCAAAGTCTCAAAAAATGTCCCCAACTCATCGAGCGTGTCGCCGCCTCCCGAGTAAATGACCTGGCTGATCACGGCCTTCGAACGCAGCGAATATCCAAGGCTCAAAGTGCGGGGATTATTCAACCAGCTATTCATCTCTGCCATACTGGCATCGTTCAACCCAGCAGTTACATCCCAAGCGGCAGAACCGGAATACCAATCTTTTTGCTTCGGGTAGGGGTTGGGCTGATGCAGGGCGTCCGGGATAAGGCGCAACGGGCCAATGCACAGGCTTTCGTTGAGCAATGCCAAAAGATTGTCGAGGGGAGCGACCACGACATCCGATAGGATCTCGTGTAGACGCGCCGTCAGGATTGGGTCATCCGCGTCGATTACCGTCTCAAGCCGTTTGCCTAGCATAGGCAAAGCACCTGCGAGACCTTTGAAACCGATGACGGCATGCTCATAAGAAACATCTACGTTTTGCTCTAGATCCCTTCTAGAAACTGTTTCAGGCTTGCGATCGGCGTTGAGAAGTTCGTGCAGACGGCTGACAATTTCTCCTTCCGCATGGTTGTCCATATCAGCATCGGTCAACAAAGCCGGGTACCGATAATTGAGCCATGTGATTACAGGCTGCTTGAGACCTGAATCGCTAACAAGTTCAGCGATCAGACTGTCATTTAGCCAAATCTTATAACAGGCCACATAAGCTGTATTTTTAGCCTTTGACCAAGCGATATGAAATTCAACCGCCAGCCGATCTGCATCGGCAGTAGGGCTATCGACGGGCAGCGAAAAATCGTCCCCTACCAGATCTACCACTTGGTTGTAGCTGGAGCCGATAGACCCAGATTTATCGAGGGTCAGCTTGATAACCATCCGCTTGGTGGTGTCCCTGCCGTTAACCAGTCTCTTAAACCCCCCCACATGCTTTTCACCTAAAGCATCGATGCGTTGAGGATCGCATTGCCCTTTTTCCAACATCTGCTGGATATAGAACAATGCCATAAGCACTGAGCTTTTGCCTACGCTGTTCGGCCCGAACAGCAATGTCACAGGTGCCAGCGCAATAGTTTGGGTAGCCTGAAAGGAGCGAAAGTTGGTAAGGGCGATTTCAGTGATGCGCATAATTTCTTTGCTCCGCTGCTTTCAATAGGGCAGCTCATGGCTGGAGAGTGAGTATGTGATGATTAAGCCGCTGCCGCGCGCCATCTGGAAGAATCCAAATAGCTTCGTACTCTGACCGCCGCCTCGGGCTGAAAATTCGCGCAATCCCGTACGCGGTAAACCATTGCCCAGTCGAAAGCCGCTCATACTGGCCTTGAAGGCTGGGACGGCACAGATGGTGTTTTTTCATCATCACGACCAAAGAATCTTCGGCAATAGCTTCGCTGACTTCTGCGTTTTAAGGCCAAGGCGCACGAGCACTTTCTTATCTACAAAAGGCCTGAAAAAGCTCGGTGCGAGAGACATTGAAAGGTGCGCTCATTAGCGAACCGAAGCGTCTTTTTCTTATAATCCAACACCCTAGAAACTATCGCCTCAAATTGAACTTGTACGTGTTTAGGTGGAAGCATAATCGGCACACTATTACAAACTGACTTATTCATATACGGAAGGGTTGTACTTGAAGCCATTTTCAGCATATAACTTTTCTGCCAAGCCAAAGAGTAAGATAAGAATGTGGGACTCAATTCTTCACTAGGTAAGAAAGCATGTAACTGCTGATTAATCACCATGTCCTCCCCTGCGATAGTGACTACACCAAGATCTCCCACACAGGTCATGATAACAGAATACTTCGGAACAACCCTTGCTCGAACTTCTGCAATCTCGTCTGCAGACAAACCAATGCCCTCCTCCTTTTTAAAAGTAACACCTAAGTGGCTAAGCTCATTAGTCGTAATCCATGGAGTCGAGCCAGAAAATGACTTTGGCTTATCTCTTCCTGGAACAACACAATCACAGATATCGCCAACTGGCTTGACCTCCCAACCCTTGGGATTGGTGACAGGGTTGCCGAACATTTCCAGAAACAGACTCCTGAGAAATTCGTCGGCGAGCTTAATGGACCGCTCGCGTTTGGTAGATATATCGTCTGCCTTGTCGAGAATAGAGGCGATCCGCCTTTGTTCGGGCAGGGGTGGGAGCGGAATCTCAACAGCTTCCAGCTTTCCCTTAGTAATATGCTTCAACCCTACTCCACCATGAGCTTGATCAATAATTTGGTCGAGCTTTGAATTAATTGCATACCTTAAATAGTTTTTGTCTGCACGATGGTGATCTACATCCACTCTAAAGATGTGCTGATTCAAATAAGCCTTTCCTCGACGCCAGAAAAAGGCGCCGAACGAAGTGCCTGGAGTGCCTGACCACGAAAAGAGCAAGTCTCCTGAGTGGATGTGGAAGCGCTGCTCCACCTCAAAGTCACAGTAATTAAACGGCTTCGTTTCATCATTTAGATTCTGAATTCGCACAATAGGTGTGCCGGCGTCTGACCACTCCTCCGACTTAAATGCCCTTCCATTCTGCAAGGTGCAGGTACTTCCAAAGGCAACAGTACTTATCATAGCATCCCCTCCAGCTCATCCAAATCCGCCAGAATTTCCTGCTCCAGTCCTTTCAGCCGTTTAAAAATCATCTTCGGATCTTCGTATTGCTCCTGCTGGTACACCAACTCTCTGTAGCGGTTGATAGAGAGGTCATACTTGCTGGCCACGATATCCTCGGCGGGTACGACAAAGGCTTGTTTGCGCTTGTCGCCAAACAGAGTGTTTATCGTATTAGCACTGATATTGCTTTCGAGCATGTGGCGGTATTTTTTCCACTGGGCTATGGCGTCAGGAAGGTCGTTAGTGCCCTCGCCTTTTAGCTCAGTACGCTTGTCGTCCAGCGAATAGCCATCGGCCTGCAGGTCGTAGAACCATACACGTTCGGTGGTGCCGCCCTTAGTGAAGATGAGGATGGCTGTGCTGACACCGGCGTAGGGTTTAAACACGCCGCTGGGCAGGCTGACGATGCCTTCGAGTTGATTGTCGTCGATTAGCTGTTGGCGCAATTGCTGGTGGGCCTTGCTGGAGCCGAACAGTACTCCGTCCGGCACAATCACCGCTGCACGGCCGCCAAGCTTGAGCGAGCGCAGTATATGAGCAACAAACAGCAGCTCGGTCTTCTTAGTTTTCACCAGGCCCAGCACGTCTGGGTTAGTGTTGCTTTCGTCAAGAGTGCCTTTAAACGGCGGATTGGCCAGCACCACATCGAAGAAGTCCTGCTCCTGACGCGGGTAGTACTCTTTGATGGATTTGCTCAGGGAGTCCTGATAGCGAATGTTCGCGCCATTCACCCCGTGCAGCATCATGTTCATACTGGACACCCGCAGCATGGTGGTGTCGAAGTCGAAACCCCAGAACATGTCCTTGTTGATATGGTCGCGATACGGCTCAAGCAGGTCACCGCTGTAATGCGGATTACCGTCCTCATCCTTGAAGATACCGGCGTCACTGGAATGCACTTTGTTGAGGTATTCCATGGTACGAGCCAGGAAGCCTGCGGTGCCGCAGGACGGGTCGCAAATCACATCGGTGGGCTGTGGCGCGATCAGTTCGATCATGGCATCAATGATATGCCGGGGCGTGCGGAACTGGCCGTTGATGCCGGCGGTGGTGAGTTTGCTCAGCAGATATTCGTAGATATCGCCCTTAACATCGCTCTGGGTGAGCGGCAGCGCGTTGACCATCTCGACAGCGGAAGTTAGCACTGACTCGTTTTTGATCTCCAAGTCTGCGTCCTGCATGTATTCGCCGATATGGCCCAGACCTTCCAGCGCACTGCCTTCATCGCCCAGGCCGTCCGCCGCATCGGACTTCTTGCCCAGTTTGGCGAAGTAGGGATAGACGTTCTGCTTGAGATGCTTGTGCAACTCCTTGCCACTTAGGTGGTGGAAATTCTTCCAACGCAGCAACCGGCCTTCCGGCGTATTGGGGAACAGGCGATCGAAAGACTTGCCGGTACGATTGGCCTTACGCTCGGCCACGTCTTCCTGCATATCGAGCATACGGGCGAACATCAGGTAGCTGATCTGTTCGATCACGGTCAGCGGGTTGGTGATACCGCCAGTCCAGAACTTTTCCCAGAGCTTGTCGATATCATTGCGGATTTTGCCAGTAAGCATTATTTGCTACTTCTCTTTTATCTGAATTCGGAATTACTGCTGGGCGGACAATTCGCCAGCAAAAGGATCATGTGCGCCAGCGAGCAAAGGCCCGTTTGACGCGGGAGTTTCTTCGATTGCTTCGACGATCAGGGATAGACGCTCCGCCTCGAAATCCATATGGACTGGCTCAAGCTGCGGCAGAGTCTTGCTGACTTTTGCAGACAGTTTGTCGAAGCGCTCCACCTTGCCATAGAGGCCCTGCTGACCTGCCAGGGCCTTCACGGTCGCGTTGTAATGATTACTCGCCGTATTGAGGCTACCGCCCAGTTTGCTGAGTCGCTCTGCAACAATGCAGACCTGGTTGTAAATTTCCCCGGCCTTTTCACTGATTTCACGCGCATCGGCATTGCTGCGTTCAAGCATCCATAGATTGGAGACGGTGCGCAGAATCGGGATCAGCGTGGTGTGTGAGACCAGCACGATGCCTTTCTTGTAACCGTACTCAAACAGGTCCTTATTATGCTTCATGGCCTCGATATAAGCTGGCTCGATGGGCATGAACATCAGCACAAAGCTCGGGCTACGCATACCAATCAGGTTGGTGTAATCCTTGGACGCCAAGTCGTCGATGTGTCTGCGCACAGACTTTACGTGCTCCACCAATGCGAGCTGATATTCCTCCGGTGTGTTGGCTGAGACGGCGCGATCATATGCGACCAGCGAAACTTTGCTGTCGATAATCATGTGCTTGCCGTCTGGGATCTTGATCAGGTAGTCCGTCTGCTTGCTCCGGCCTTCAGAATCCTTGAATGCGCTCTGCACTTCGTAGTGCGCCTCCTCGACCAGCCCGCTCATTTCCAACGTGCGACGCAATTGTGCTTCGCCCCACGCGCCACGTTGCTGAGAATCACCCTTGAGGGCCGAGGTCAGGTTGTTGGCCTCGCTGCTCATCTTCAGCCCAATATCCAGCACCTTCTTGATCTCGGCATTTAAGCTAGTGTTGCCTTGCAGAGAAGCATCGTGAACATCGTTGATGCGCTTCTGAAAGCCCTCGATCTGATCACGGAAGGGTTTGAGCATGCCGTCAATGCTGGTCTGGCTGGTCTGGGTGAAGGTCTTGCCTTTTTCCTCGAAGATCTTGTTAGCCAGATTTTCGAATTCCTGAGTCAGCGATTTACGGGTATCGGCCAGCTGAAGCATTTGCTCCTGGAAGTGCTCTTCTCGCTTTTGCAGAGTGGTTTTAAGCTCAGTGTGTTCGGACGACAGTCCGCCGAAACGCTCCTGCAGTGCATTGAGTGCTTGCGCTCGCTCAATCAACACCTGCTTGGCTTCACCCAACTGCTCACGAACGTCACGATCGGAAGTTTCAAGTGACTTGGCCCGCTTACCCTCATTAGCCAGCTCATCCTTGAGGCGGTCCCGGTCTGCCTGCAGATGCTCGTTGGAAGTCTGCGCTTTTTCCAGGCGATCACGCAGCTCAGTGATCCGCTCTTGAAGTGCCCGCCCCTCCGCCTGGGCGGTATCCAAGCGTTTAGCGGCTTCATGATGCTGCTGGTTTGCCTCTTCCAACTTCACTTGCACAGCAGCAATGGCGTCCCGGCTATGCTGTTGCTCGGTGTTCAGCCGCGTCACGTTTTCGAAGGCGGACTGTAATTGCGCGTTCAACTTGCTTTCTGCAACTTGCAGCACATGGCCGCGCCCGTCTGCCACCTTGAGCTGCTCAGTGAGAGCAGCCTTCTCTGCGCTGATCGATGCCTGAGCCGTGTGTGACTGCTCAAGCTGTGCTGTCAGTTGGCTTAGTTGCCGCCCCTGGCGCAGCGCTGCTGCGAAGTAACCCAGCAGCGCAGAAGCCACTGCGAGCACTGTAGTGATAACAACGATATCCGTAGTCCATTGACTGGATTGCATGGTCACTCCTGAACGCCAGATGGCGAGTTGTTCTCGCGAAGGAAGGGTTTGAGCACTGCGACCAACTGATCAATATCCGTCGGCTTGAACACGCCGTCTATTCCCTTATGGGAAATTCTGTTGAAGGGTGCGTCGTAGAGTTTTTCGATGACGATGCTGCCGTGCTGGGCAATATAGTTCTTCAACAGATTCATGAAGCTCACCTGCTGGGCAGTGAGAGTTGGGTGGCTGTGAAGGAATTTCTTGAAGTGCTCTTCGATGGCCTGCGCATCCTGTCCGATCATCTCGCGAATCGTGACGTGTAGCTGCTCTGCCGTACGACCGTAGAACTCATTCAGCACATCCAGGCTTACCCCGGGATGGCTGGTGAGAATGGTCGATGTCAGGGTTTTCAAGTCTGGATCGGCAATTGGCTCGCCTTTGTGGATTTTTTGCAGAATTGGATTGGCGGCAAGCATGTCTGTGAGGATTTTTTTCAGTCGACCGCGATAAAGCATCGCCTCGCTGGCACCCATGATCACTACTCGACGTTCCTCAGCTACCACGTGGTCATCCTTGGCCTTAGTGGTTCCAATCCCGTAACTGATTGTGCTCCCCGTCTGCCGGTATTTCATGATGCTGCGCAGTTCCTGGCGGGCACTTTCCAGCTTGCCAATGCTCGGCTGCTGCCAGAAAGCCGCACTGCGTACCTCGGCGAGAATCTCATCCTTCTGGCGCACGGCCTGGATATTTACCGCGAGCTTGTCCAGTTCAGCCAGAAGCGCGATTTTGCCGTCCTCGAAACAACTGGCCTGCTCCACCATGCAGCGCTCAATGTTAGCCACCAGCTTGTCCAGCGCGGTGGCGTGTTTATCGTGCAGTACCCGAGCGGACATCAACGGTGCAATGGTGTTGCTCAAGAGATGCTGAGTACTTGCGTCGAAACGCTTCAGCAGACCCGTCTGCTGCAATTGGTGCACGTTACGCAGCTCGCGCTTGACCGCCACGCTGGTTTCCGGAAGGTCATTGATGTCAGCGCGCAACAAGTCAGTGGCAGCATCGAAAGCTTCGGCATGGTTGAGTCTCAGTGCGGCTTGGGCCAGCTCTAGGCGAGCTTCGAAAGTCGTCTGCAGCAGGGACTTGCCGCCAGTATCTTCCGGCTCTTGGTACTCCTGCTCGAAGAAATCGAAGTTGCCATAGTGATCGAAGATCAGGAACTCTTGCTTGTCTTTCCCCTGACCAAACAGATTGGGACGCAGGCGCGTGCCCCTACCAATCATCTGCCAGAACTTGACCCAGGATTTCACCGGCTTGGCGAACACAAGGTTGACCACCTCCGGCACGTCGATACCGGTGTCCAGCATGTCGACTGAAATGGCTATCCGAAATTCGTTATCTGGCTTTTTGAATTCCTTGATCAATGAGCCCACATGGGCGATGCCGTTATGGATAACCTTGCAAACCTTGGTCCCGTACTGCGGGTAGAGTTTGCAAAAGAGCTTTTCGAGATGCTCGGCGTGATCCTGGCGTTGAGCGAAAATGATTGTCTTGCCTACCAGAGAGCCGGTTTCATCCTTGATACCGTTATCGATCAGGTTTTCCAGAATGATACGATCGGTGTCTTCACTGAAGATCTTGCGGCCAATGTCCTTGCCGGCGATCGTTGTACGCTGGGCCTCCTCTTCGCCGAGATCTTCCTCGAGCTGTGCCTTTTGTTCGTCACTCAGATCTGTATAATGGATGCCATCACGCAGAAAGTCGGTGGTTAAATCCTTGACGCGAAACGGCACCAGGTAAGGCGGTTCGTTGTTGATGGCGGCATCCAGACCAAACTCGAACGTAGGGTCGGTGGTTTCGCAGTCGAAGATGTCGAAGGTGTTGCGGCTGATGAATTTGACTGGTGTGGCAGTCAGGCCAACTTGCAGCGCATCAAAGTAGTCGAAGATATCGCGGAATCTGTTGTAGATACTGCGGTGGCTCTCGTCAGCAATGATCAGGTCGAAGAAGCCCACATCGAGCTGAGCGAGGCGGTTCATCATTCCTGGGTAGGTGGCGATGAAAATTCGCGCCGTCTGATCCACCCTGGTGGTTTCACCAATTACGCAGCGTGGCTCGCTGGGCAAGTTCTGCTTGAAGGCATCGTCAGCCTGCACACGCAGTTCCTTGCGATCACAGAGAAACAACACTCGCTTGGCCCATCCGGTGCGCAGCAGTAGTTCGGCCAAGGCAATGGCTACACGGGTTTTACCGGTGCCCGTGGCCTGGATGATGAGGGCCTTGCGCCGCTGCTTCTGGAAATGCGCGGCAACGGTCTTGATCGCCTCGATCTGATAAGGGCGGTCCGCAATGCTCAAGTCAGGGTTGTGCTGCTCCAGCTCGGCAATACGATACTGGCGCTGATAAGCCAGGTACTCAAGGCTGCTCTTGCTGTAGAAGCCGTACACCGGACGATAAGTGTTGTACTGAGTGTCGTCCCAGATGAAGGTTTCGTAGCCGTTGCTGTAGAAGATCACCGGCCTTTGCATGCCCATACTCTCGAAACCATCGGCATACATGCGTGCCTGTTCGCGACCGGCCTGCAGGCTCACATTGCCGGATTTCTTGGCTTCGATCACGGCTAACGGTTGGCCATTATCCCCCCACAGCACGTAGTCCGCTCGGCCCTTGCCACTAGTGTTGTCAGGAAAATCGACTTCTATCTCTTGGCCAACCTGCGCGGAATCACTCACATTCCAACCGGCCTGTTGCAGCATCAAATCGATCATGAGTTTGCGAGTCTTCGACTCGCTCCATTGCAGCCTGTCAGAAACTTGCTGACTCTGCAGACGACGCTTCTGCTGGTCTGGCTTGGCGGGCGGATCAAGCTTGTCGAGATTGCGAATGCGCTCTTGCTCAAGCTTGTCCATCACACGCTGGAGCTCTTCCTGCTGCTGATTCAGCTCCTTTTCATAGCTGAAGACAGTCTTCTTCAGGCTAGCCAACGCCGCAGTTGGATCCTGCACATTGGCAAACTCAGGGATCGCAGCCTGATTGACATCGTAATATCTAATCGCCATATACATGGCCAGCTGATGTGCAGTCTTAAGCGCCCGCTGCGCATTGTGCAAATCACCTTCGGCACCATGGGCCGTATAGTTGCCCTGAATGCGTAAAAAGTTGATTTGGTGAACAAGAGGTTTACTGACACAGTTAATGAAGACTGGGCTTTTCACCAGGTCGTAGAAGGTTGACTGCGGCATACGCGGCAGCAGCTCCTCCTTGTAGACGGACTTGGTAAGTTCCTCAGCGAAGCTGCGAAGGCGGGTTAGCGCACTGCCCGGATCGATGTGCAGCACCGCCTCGGCCAAGCCAGCAAGATTCGCCAGCAATTCATTGCCGGAGCGGAGGAATTCGAAATTGACTGATTTCATAGAGGCTATTCTGTCCATACCGGTCCTATAGCGAGGACCGTGCCAAATTTTTAGTCGATGCCGTACTTGTTCATCCAGTTGCTCAGCGTCTGCTGGCTTTTGAGGCCTAATAGGCCCGCCGCTTGGGTTTTGTTGTTGCCGGTAATCTTGAGTGCCTGACGAAGATAATGATCAGCCACACTAGAAATTACTTCTTGCAAATCAATGCCTTGGGAAACATCAAGGGACATCGGACTTTGCTTATCCTGAGGCAGTTGAAACAGCGCCTGCTCGATGTCAAGCGTGTTTATCACGCTGCCTGTACACCAGAGCGCTGCTCGCAATAGAGTGGATTGCAGTTCCCGGACATTACCTCGCCAAGGGTGGCGTAGAATAAGATTTTTTGCATCAATGGAAATTTTCTTATCTCTGAAGGAGTTGTCCTGGGCGGTGATCTCCTTCAATAGGTAATCCGCCAGCAATAGCAGATCGCCCCCACGCTCACGCAGCGCAGGCAGATGCAGTACACCTACGGCCACGCGGTAAAAAAGGTCTTCCCTAAAGCGCCCGTCCGCTACGGCCTGCATAAGGTTGCGATGGGTTGCAGTAATCACGCGCACATCTACCTTGACGTCCTGACTAGCTCCGACCGGATTTACAACGCCTTCTTGCAGGACCCGCAACAGGCGTACCTGTGCATCTGGCGCGAGTTCACCGAACTCATCCAGAAAAAGGGTTCCCCCATGAGCTTGCTGGAAAACACCGACTCGATTCTCGACAGCCCCGGTGAAAGCTCCCTTGCGATGACCGAAAAGCGTAGAGTCGATCAGCTCTGGCGGGATGGCACCACAGTTGACGGCAATGAAATGCTTGGATGAGCGAGGGCCTGCATTGTGGATTGCCCTGGCAAAAAGCTCTTTTCCTGTGCCAGTCTCACCATAGATCAGTACCGGAACCTGTTTTTGAGCAAGAATCTGAGCTTGAGATTTAAGAATCAGCATGCGGCTGCTTTGCGCGATTATGCTGTCGAACGCAGCGTTGACTGGAGCCTGCCCCTCAGAAAGCTGTAGCAGTTTTTCACCGGTAATGGTGTTAGCTGCAGGCACATATTCCGCAGTGATCTCGAACGGGACTTCAACTGTCTGAACGCCCTGCTCTAAAGAGGACTGATAGAAGGTAGCTGGATAGCGTGTTTTGCCTAGCAAAATCCAGATTGCCTGCATCGCAGGCGTGCCAGGACTGATCAGTATTGAAAGATCTGTCCGAGGGGAGGACAGCCGTTCCAAGTGCTTATTCGCTGCCTTGTAGATTTCACCGAAATGCACCGGGGAGCTCAGCGACTCGTAGTGGAGTTCAATGCCTATGTCCACACCTGCCTTCAGCCATGCAAGGTATGGTTCAACACGTTCGGCAGGATACGAGCTGAGCAGCTCAACACGGTCAAATGAGGCCGATCGCAGGGTCGATAGAATAGGGCCGACCTCACCACCCCCTGGCGCCTTAAGATCATTCCCTCCGACCCAACAAGTCAATACACGCTGATTCTTGGACACGGTCCTTGTTCCCCCGACTTATACTCCCGCTGGATCCAGACAGGGAAAGTTTTGCTGTAACTCTTGGGCCGGATACTAAACTATCGGGCCGGGTTAAGCCTCGTAAACCGCAATGTCTCAACTCTCACGCCTCCGCATCAGACAGATTGACGTTACCGCCAATCTGTCTGATGCTAGCGCAAGGCTACCATGCCAGTCGTTAACTGAAAGCCAAAGCGGATGATGCTTATGCTGCACGAGCTTTCGTCAGCTGGTCGGCAGGTGATCCATTCAGCAAGTGGATGTGAATCAAAGGGTCAATTCGGTCACCACCCACGCTGCCAAATAACAGCGGCAGTCTTCCAATGCCTCAAATTTGCCACACTCACCTAGATAATTGTGGCGAAAACCCGCCACCCTCAACTAACATAACCCGTTGATTTTCCAGATAATCCCCGCTAATTATTGATTCTAAAAGTCGACTTTTAGGACTCCGAAGGCAGAGGTCGTGGGTTCGAATCCCGCCTTGTGCACCATATTTTGCACTCTGGATATGTCTTGAATTGTGGACAGTCTATGAAATGTCCGAAGCCCGCCTTGTGCGGGCTTTGTTATTCCTGGCTTTTGGTGCCGGATGAGATCGTTGTGTGCGCTCCGCACGTCACGGCGAGAAGATGTTGGCCCAGCAAATGGCCCAAGCGAACAAGGAACTGAAAGCGAGCATCGAGGTACGCATGCTCGCCCCCCCCAACCGATGCCAGCAAAAGCCTCGGTATGTTCGCCGCCCTGAACGGTTCCGAAGATGCAGCAGCACTGGCACACCGCTCACCGCTTTTCTCACAGCCCCAAGAAAAAGATGTATTTATTTTCATACACAATTCGAAACACCTCATCCCCCTAAATCCGAACCCCTCAGACAATACAACCGGACATATTGTCGCACCCCAAAAAATGGCTTGCGGTTGTGATGAATCGTTTCATCTGGCATAAAAGGTCGGCTTCGGGCTCGAAAATCTAGGAAAACATAGATTAATGGGGCGACGATAGCTGCTCCAATGTCTGACCCCGCGCGTCAAATAATCAAGCCAGTTTTGCTCGCTGCCCGAAGCGGATGCCTGTGCTATCCAATCTGTCTTTCAACCTCATCGAGGCCATTCCTACGGCGCGCCCAAACGCCGTGCAACAAAAAGGACCGGAAAATTGAGCGATCAATCCACTCCGAACACTCCACTCGTTAGATTCTGCGACAAAGTTGGTATTCCCTATCCCATGTTCTGGGGTTTTGTCGGCCTGTTGATCTTCATGATCGGCGATGGCGTAGAACTCGGATACCTCTCGCCCTTCCTCAGTGAACGCGGCATGCCCGGCGATGAAGTCGCCATGATCTTCACCATCTATGGCGTCACGGTCGGTATTTCATCGTGGCTCGCCGGCGCGCTCTCCAATATCTGGGGCCCGAAACGGGTGATGTTCCTGGGATTGATCATCTGGAGCGTGTTCGAAGTGCTCTTCCTGGTCTACGGGCTGCAGGAATTGAGCTATTCCATGATTCTGCTGACCTATGGTTTGCGCGGTTTCGGTTATCCGCTCTTCGCCTACGGTTTCCTGGTCTGGATCGCGGCTTCCACGCCGTCCCGCAAGATGGGCATGGCCGTGGGCTGGTTCTGGGTGGCTTACGCCGCGGGCCTGCCAATGCTGGGCTCTCTGGTGGCGAGCATCGCTATTCCGCTGATTGGCGCATTGCTGACCTTCTGGCTGTCCTTCGCCCTGGTGGTCATCGGTGGTGTGATTGGTCTGGTCGGGATGCGCGAAGCTCATGGCATGCGCCGACTGGCACCGGAAGGCGAGCGTCCGCTGGTGTCGATGGCCAAGAACATCACCATCATGTGGACCCGTCCTAAAGTGTCGTTGGCCGGTATCGTCCGCGTCATCAACACCTCGTCGATGTTTGGCTTTCTGGTGGTCATGCCAGGGTTCTTCATGCAAACCGTTGGCTTCACCCTGGAAGAGTGGCTGCGCCTGCTGACCATCGTGTTTGTGTTCAACATCATCGGCAACCTGGGCTCCAGCGTCATCAGCACCAAGATCGGTTATCGCAACACGATCCTGTGGTTTGGCGCAGTGGGCAGCACGATCAGCACGCCGCTGTTCTTCTTCATGCCGCAGGCGTTTCCGAACGACTTCCTGATCGCCTCGATCTTCGGCGCCTTCTATGGCCTGACCCTGGCGTGCTTCGTGCCGCTGTCGGCGCTTGCCCCTGCTTTGGCACCGAACAACAAAGCGGCTGCCTTGTCGGTGTTGAGCCTGGGTGCAGGCGCGTCGACGTGGGTTGGCCCGGCTGTTGTTGCGATCTTCAATGAAAGTTACGGCATTGAAGGCGTGGTCTGGGCGTTCTCCGGGTTATACGCACTGAGTGCTGTGCTGACCGTATTCCTGAAAGATCCGGAGCCGGTGCATGACCCGATTCTGATCAAGATCAAGCGTCGGATCAAAGTGTTCGCGCCGCGTCTGGATTATCGTTGGGCTCACGCTGAGGATCCGAAGCAAGGGCAAAGCTGATTCAGAGCCCCAGGCTTCGCAGAAAAGAGCCGCCGCAGACTGCACACGCACTCTGCGGCGGCTTCGTTTTACAGGAAGAGTTGTATCTACCAAAGCAAAGACTGCCACTGCGCGTCTGGGTGAAGTGATCGCCAGCATCGAAGGTCTTGCCGTTACCAACTGGACGGCTAGTGCTTATTACTATAATTGGCACCTAGAAAAAACCGCTAGGTAGTGACCAAGGCTTTCCTACGCTTTCAGTCATCTTTTGCTCGAAACTAGCCATGTCTGATAGATATCGGCTAAAAGCGGAGAGTAAAGTCGCGACCATATATTGGCGAATAGTTCCTTAGATTGCAGGAATTACTTAAGTTTCGATTTTTCGTTACTTGATAGGCGGAGCTTGGACATAAACGATCTGCTTATCTCTTCCCACCAATAATCCGATGATAAGAAAAATCACCCCCAGAAAAAAGCCGACAAATCCTAAAAAGCCACTGACCAGTGTGCCACCAATGGCCGCACCCGCTTTTTCAGCGCCAGAATGAGCACCACTAAGATTTGTAGCAATATGGGTGCCGGTAAAAATTATGCCGGACAGAGGGAGCATGAATGCCGCTATGCCAGACATCACCAGCAGCCGGCGCCACGCCTTGCCAGCTGTTGGAGCGTAGATCGCAATCACGAGCGCTACGACCCAAGCCACAAAGAAAACGATAGCCCCTCTGGCACCACTGGTCTCCGGCGAAGCTGCGCCCGCGATTCCAACAATCATTGAAACCAAAATGGCGAGAATCAAACCGCCGACTATCCCTGCCAGAATTTTCAAAACCAATTCCCTTGTGATGCGGAGCACTAAATATGTCCGAGCACGCTGTATAGCAGCAAATCGCCAGCTCCGCTACCGAGTCACCGCAGAGAAAAACTCAAAATGTGGGGTAAGCACCTTTGGTCGTGTCTGCCGACCTGTATTGCAAGCGCGGGAAAATCGCTGCGGGCCTCATAAACAGAGTATTCAATCATCGAGTACTACCCCCGTCTGGCACTCTTCTTTCTGCCTTATTTCGCAACTGTTGCCGTCACTGCCAAAAAACTGTCTTGGCCCCGGCCGTGCATTATCACCTACAGCATGGTGGGAGTGGTCAATGTGGCGCCTATCAGCTATCGCGGCTCAGCTATTAGTAATGTTCAGTAGCAAGTCCCATGAATCAATGCCCCCATGAGGTTTTCACAGTTCAGGCCTATTGCCTCACAACCCCTCACCCCAACAACCCAGCACCCCCAACCATCTTCACCCCCCATTCCACCCGCTCCGGAATACCCTGAATCAGCACCCCCCGATCCTCCCCCAGCAGCGCTCTAAGCTGATGGGGAGCGAACACCAGATCAATGAATTGGCGGGCCAGCGCGTCAGGGTCGGTGGGTTGGTCCGGGCCTGCCAATATCGCCGAACGTACTCTGATGAAACCGCCTTCCCACCCGATTCGGTTGACCTCAGCCGCCAGCAGCGGCGTGCGGTTAGAGGTGGCGATTACCAGGCGCATCATGGCCAGGGTATCGGCTTGCAGTGCGTGTTCGAGGATGCCGTGGCCCACGTGCCGCAGGCGGCCTTCGAGGGGGAGCGCGGGAGTCGTTTCGGCGGGCGCCAGCAAGGTGGCTACGTGGCGTCGCACCACGGCCTCGAACAGCGCTTCTTTGTTGGCGTAACGGGCATAGAGGGTGGCTTTGCTGGCGCCGGCGGCGCGGGCGATGTCTTCGCATGACGTGCCTTCGAAACCACAGGCCAGAAAGCGCTGCAGCGCGGCATCCAGCAATCGACGCTCGGCCTCGCCCGCCTGGTCTTGCCTGGGCCTGCCGCCTTTGGATTTGGTCTTGATCGCTGTCATGGCCGGCAACTTACAGCCCGCTTGTTTGTTCGTCAACTAAACGGTAACGTTCAGTTAAATGGAAGCAGGTAAACGCCGTTTCTACCTATTCATAACGACCAAGGAAGCGCTTTGTGAATGACGCGACTGCTTTACCCATTGTGGTTGCCGGCGCTACGGGAGATTTGGGTCGCCGCGTCGTGCTGGCCTTGGCAGAGCGCAGTGCCCATGTCATAGCGCTGGTTCGGCCGGGCACTGAACCAGCCAGGCTGAATGGCCTGCGCAACAGCAGCACGACGATCACGCCGGTTTCACTGGATGACGCTGAGGGCCTGCGCCGTGCCATTGCCGGCTCGGGTTGTGTGGTGTCTACGCTCAACGGCCTTGAAGAGGTGATCATCGGGCAGCAGGGCAGGCTGTTGGAGGCTGCGGTAGCCGCTGGCGTGCCCAGGTTCATTCCCTCGGATTATTCGCTCGACTACACCCGTACCCGGCCTGGCGATAATCGCAACCTGGACCTTCGGCGACGCTTTCTCACCCAGCTCGATGCGGCCGACATCAACGTGACCTCGATCCTCAACGGTGGTTTTCTGGAGCTGCTCGAAGGCGATGCGCCGATCGTGCTGCCCGGACGCCGGGTGCTGCATTTCGGTGATGCACAACAGTTGCTGGACTTCACCGCCAAGGACGACGTAGCCGCCTTCACCGCCGATGCCGCGCTGGATCCCCACACGCCGCGCTTTCTGCGCATTGCCGGTAACAGCCTGTCGCCTGCGCAGATCGCCAGCCTCCTCACCGAGCTGACCGGGCAGCGCTACCGTACCCTGCGCCCCGGCAATATCGGCACGCTGTCCACGCTTATCGGCGTGGTGCGCGCGCTCACGCCTGCCAGTGACAAGCCGTTCCCGGCTTGGCAGGGCATGCAATACCTGCGCGACATGATGAGCGGGCGCGGCAAGCTGCTCAATCTGGATAACGACCGCTATGGTCAACGTGAATGGGCGTCCGTGCGTGACACGCTGGCCCGTACCCATGTGCAAGGGAGCAACCAATGACCTACCTTATCGAGCCTTTTCCTCCTCAAGTCCCCCAGGCGCAACTCGATGATCTTGCCCAGCGCTTGGCGCAAACCCGCTGGCCTGATCCTGAAACGGTCTCCGACAACAGTCAGGGACCACGGCTCGAGCGACTGCGCGCGCTGGTAGAGCGCTGGCGCAGTGGCTATGACTGGCGCGCCACCGAAGCCCAGCTCAACCAGTGGAACAGCAGCCGGGTCGAGATCGACGGCCTTGGTATTCACTTTCTGCACATCCGCTCGCCTCACGCTGACGCCTTACCCTTGCTGATGACCCACGGTTGGCCGGGCTCGATTCTTGAGTTCAGGAAGATGATCGGGCCACTCACCGACCCTGTCGCCCACGGTGGGCAGGCCAGCGATGCGTTTCATTTGGTGATCCCGGCGCTACCGGGTTTTGGTTTCAGTGATAAGCCGCGTTCTACAGGCTGGGGCGTGGGCAAAACTGCTGCGGCCTGGGCGCAGTTGATGGACGGTTTGGGCTATGGCCAGCGCTGGGCCGCTCAGGGTGGGGATTGGGGCGCGGCCGTGACCACCGCCCTTGGGCACATGCGCCCGCCTGGCCTGATCGGCATTCACCTGAACATGGTGATGTACCAAGCCACCGAGGCGGAAATCGCCCAGGCCACGCCTGAAGAACAGCGCATGTTGGCCGATGCGCAGCGCTACGACCGAGAGCTTTCCGGCTACATGAAAGTGCACAGCACCCGGCCGCAGTCAGTAGGCTTCGCCCTGTCGGATTCGCCCGTTGGCCTGGCGGCGTGGGTGTATGCGCTGTTTCAGGATGCCTCCGACAGCGGCGGCGAGCCCGAGCGGGTCATCGAGCTCGATGCGCTGATCGACGACATCATGCTGTACTGGCTGCCCAATGCCGGCCCCAGCTCGATCCGTTTCTATTGGGAAGGGATGCGTGAAATGCACAAGCAAGGCCCTGCCCCCGCGATGCCAATCCCTGCCGGCGTGAGCATGTTTCCGGGCGAGCTGCTGCGCCTGTCACGGCGCTGGGCGCAGGCGCGTTTCGACGATCTGCGGTTCTTCGCGGAAGCCGAGCACGGCGGCCACTTCGCGGCCATGGAAAACCCAACGACGCTCACTGAGCATGTGCGTGAGACCTTCCGCCTGCTGCGTTAATACTTTTGCAGGCGTACTGAACATCTCGGAGGTGGAGCGGCTCGCTACAACATGCGCTGTCGAGCGATGGAGTAAGCGCTGACATGCATCGTTACCCACCGCCAAAAGGTTTAGCATTCAGCCCACCTTCGGATGTGAAGTTTTCTGCATGACGGCCTTCTACCTCAAGTTACTCATCACCCCCGCGCTCATGCTGGCCATCTCATTGGCGGCCAGGCGCTGGGGCACCGGCGTGGCAGGGCTGCTTTCCGGCCTGCCGATGACCTCGGCGCTGGTCATGCTGTTTCTCAGCCTTGAGCAAGGCACCCTATTCGCCTCGATGGCGGTGCCTGGGGCATTGGCCGGGCTGGCGGCGATTCAGGCGACTTACCTGTTTTATTTCCTGGTTACTCGACGCGTTTCAGCGTTGACGGGATGCGTCCTGGCCCTCGCGGTGTATGGCGCAACAGCCTTTCTGATGAACCAGTTGGGCTTACTGGCGCTGTCGATCATGTTCACGCTGCTGATGGTTGCGCTGATCATCGTTGCCACCTCGAAACAGACACCGCCGGACGTAGCGTCATACGTGGCACTGCCGCGCTGGGTCATCCCGATGCGAATGCTGACCGCCACCCTTCTGCTGCTGGCGATTACCGCAAGTGCCACTTGGCTCGGGCCGGTGGTCAGTGGGCTGCTCGCGCCAATCCCGGTGATCGCCTGGCCGCTTGCAGTGTTCGTCCACGTGCAAGGCGGGCGTTATGAACTGGCGGCGATAATCCGCGGCAATGCCATTGGCGCCGTCGGAGTGGTGAGTTTCTACCTGACCCTCAGGTACTCCATATTGCAATGGGGCGCGCTTCTGTCTATTGCGGTTGCCGTTTTGCTGGCTGTTGTGGTGACGGCTGGGTTGGCGCGGCTGTTGGCGAGGCGTTAGGGCTATAGTTGCCTCAAAGAAGTCAAAAACACTTCAACCATGCTCCTCAAGGTGCCTTATGAGTTTGATACCCGAACTGAACAGCGAGGCCAACGTGCTGATATGCGGGGCCAGCCGAGGTATCGGCCTGGCACTGTGCGCGGCGTTGCTTGCTCGCGATGATGTGGCTCAGGTATGGGCGGTCGCGCGACAAGCCAGCACTTCCACAGAACTGGCAACGCTTGCAGAGCAATATGGCCAACGCATCAAACGCGTCGACTGCGACGCGCGCAATGAACAATCCCTCGAAGCACTCGTGAGCGAGACACTTGATGGATGCGAGCATCTGCACCTCGTCATCAGTACGCTAGGCATTCTTCATCAGGACGGCGCAAAAGCAGAAAAGGGCCTGGCACAACTGACACTTGCGAGCCTGCAAGCGAGTTTCGCAACCAATACCTTTGCGCCGATCCTACTGCTCAAACACCTACTCCCTTTATTGCGCAAACAACCTTCTACCTTCGCGGCGCTCTCCGCGCGGGTTGGCTCTATTGGTGATAACCGACTGGGTGGCTGGTACAGCTACAGAGCCAGCAAAGCAGCGCTAAACCAGTTGCTGCACACGGCCAGTATCGAATTGAAACGCCTTAACCCGGCCTCTACTGTCTTGGCAATACACCCAGGCACGACTGACACGGAGCTGTCTCAGCCATTCCAGGCGAACGTGCCCGAAGGCCAACTGTTCGAACCGGTTTTCTCGGCGGATCGCATCATTGAGGTGGTAGGTGCACATGGACCGGCCGACAGCGGGACCTTTTGGGATTGGGACGATAAGCCTATTGCCTGGTGACTTATTTCACTTTTGAAAATTTAGAACCTATTAGGCCTATGATATTTTCGATATCCACGGGTACGAACAGAGCTCGGCATGATGATAAGTGATGCAGATTTGGCGGAAATGCTTCCTTCCGCGCTAACTGGCGTCACTGTCGGGATCGGTTCGCAGATCCTGCTTTTTGGTGATACAGCTAGCGTAGTAATTCAGTGCCCATTCGTCACTGATATCGATAGGGTATGCAAGTGGGGACATGGTGAAGACGCTGCCACAAGTCTTTTGCTGTTTGATTTTTTGAACCTCGATGTGGAGGCTGTTTCAATTGATAGTTTTGGGGTATTAACCATCACCTTCAGTACGCAGACAGTCTTGAAACTCTTTCCTGAGAGGAATGGATTGGAGTCGTATGTGGTGAATACGCGGCGCGATATATTTCCAATTTTGGTGTGGTAAACAGAAAAATACGATGGCTATCAGGGGCGAATACGGCGCGAGCCCAGGCTTGCTAATGACTCCGAAGGCTTACATTGTCGATTCGATTGCAGCACGTGGAGGAGGCGCAAGCTCGTTTAGCCCCTTGCCCATCGCCACGCTAGCTAGCGATCAAACCAACGTAAACAACTGACTGCAAAACACCTCAAAACGTCGTGCAGTCGCCAAATCTATAAATAAAACTAACTAATTCTTGGCAATACAAACCTTTTAACCCAGAATTTGCGGGCGTTCAATCGCTTGCTAGTGGTCTGAAAGCTACTCTATATAAGGAAATAAAATGGCGATGGTCTTCTGTCGTGGCTGCGCAAAGGAAATACATGAAACGGCACTCAACTGCCCGCAATGTGGCGCCAGTCAGGTGTCCGCAACTCCCGCGCAACAGCTACAACAGACTGGCTCTCCGTGGATGGCTATCGTCTCTCTGGTGCTGGGCATCCTCTGCTCGCTGGCGCTGTTCGACGATGGTGAATGGGATCTGGATACCGTCGTCGGGCTCGGCATGTGCTCGATAGCCGGACTGGTTCTGGGCGTCATCAGCATCAACAAAAAGTTGCCTGGCAACGGAATAGCGATAGCAGGCACTGTCTTGTCAGCGGTATCGCTGCTGATATTTTTTGGATTAATAGCTAACTGATTTAGGGAAGAATGAGATGGTATTTTGTCGTGGTTGTGCAAAGGAAATCAGTGATGACGCTGGTACGTGTCCGCACTGCGGGGCACCGCAGCTGGTTGTTTCGCCAGCCAGTGCGAGCACCGATAACCCGCCTGCATGGAGCTGGTACACAGACGTTCTGAAAAAATACGCGGTGTTCACCGGCAGGGCACGCAGAAAAGAATACTGGATGTTCTTTCTGTTCAACATCTTGATCTCGATAGTCCTCGGCTTTATCGGTGGGCTGATAGGTGATGGCGGCATTATCGCTAACCTTTACTCCCTGGCCGTGTTGGTACCGGGTATCGCGGTGGGTGTTCGCAGGTTGCACGACACGGATCGCAGCGGCTGGTGGCTGCTGGTACCGATTGCCAACCTCGTGTTTCTGATTCAGGAAGGTCATCCAGGACCTAATCGTTTCGGGCCAAGTCCTAAGTAAAAACGGTGTGAAGATGTGGTCGTCTGGCCACATCTTCACAGGCTTTTCGCTGCGGCGCAGCCCATAGACGGAGTCACTGTTTTATATGGACACCTCTGACGGAACGTTACAAGGCACCTGCCATTGCGGCGCTGTACGATTTCAAGTTCGGCTTACTGACGGATTCAAGACCGTCCGGCGCTGCAACTGCTCCTATTGCCGGATGCGCGGTGCGATCGCGGTTTCAGCAGCCCTGGAGGATATTGAGATCACTTCCGGCGAGGCGATGCTCAAGCTCTATCAGTTCAACACCCTGCAAGCGAAGCATTATTTCTGCTCACAATGCGGGATATATACACATCACCAACGCCGCTCCAACCCGGCCCAGTACGGCGTTAATGTGGCTTGTCTCGAAGGAATCAGTCCATTTGATTTTGAAGAGGTGCCAGTCAACGAAGGGCGAATTCATCCCAAGGATAAAGCTGCTGGAAACGGGTCGGACATCGCTGGATACCTACGCTATATCCCTACCACTACTTCCTGAGATGAGGTAAATCGCTCAAGCGACCTCAGTGACCGCTCTGATCGAAAGCTACTGACGCGCGCCCGGAAAATCGCATTTTCTGAAAATAACTGGAAGCCCGGGCAATCTGGCTTATCGTGTTACTACAGCGTATTGGAAGCCACTGCGCCTCTACGGAAAATAGGCTGAACTTGTGACGGGCACGATCTCTCTCACTAACTACGCACACCTGTTTATAAGGAAAATACCATGTCTAAACTCGCAGAATACCGTCAGCTGGAAAAGCATCTCGCCGAGCAACTCAAAGCACTGGAGACGATGAAAGGCGACCAGGGGCTCAAAAAGGAAATCGAGTTCGAAACCAAGCTGCGCAAGCTGCTTGAACACTATGGCTTCAGCCTGAAGCACATCATCAATCTGCTGGACCCACAGACTTCGGCTCGTGGACAGACCGCTGATAAGCCTGCGGGCAAGCGCAAGCCGCGCGAACTCAAGGTTTATAAAAATCCGAAAACCGGTGAAGTGATCGAGACCAAGGGTGGGAATCACAAGATTCTGAAGGAATGGAAAGCGGAGCATGGTTCCGATGTTGTCGAGGGTTGGCTAAAGAAGTAAAGCCTTGCCTGTCGATTGATTCAGGGCGTCGACTCTTCACCGTTGGCGCTGTTGAACAGCCGACGCCGGGAACGATCCGCGCCGGCTGTTCGTCTGACCTGTATCGACTCACTGAAAAGGTACAGCGCAATGGACAAGACGATCACTGTGGACCAACTGGCTTCCACTGACCTCAGATCAGTCAACGAAATATGGCTCGGCGGTACTCATACCGAGCTATGTCTGTGGCGTGGCAAACAAGTCCCTACCCACGACATGCTCAGCGAGGGCACCCACGATCAGAACGCCCGGCGCCTGTGCCTGCAACTGGTCGACCCCGACGATAAGGCTGCAGTAGCCAACGTCGAAGCACTCGTTCGCGAGCGGCTGGAAAGGATGGGGAGCCAGGGCGAGTTTTATCCGGCTGAGAATGCGGACACTCACCAGTAAATCGTTCTGATTTCACGCGATTCTGTAGGCCTTGGGGCCGTCTTGCCAGACTGTAGCTTTGTGACGCAGAGCGTCACGAACTGCATGCCAACGCGGAGCATTGGCACGGTGGTCATTCCAACATCTAACTCAAGCCCCTATCGCCGAGCCTGTCAAAAAACACGTCCGCACCTTTGCCCATACCTCGCCAACGGGCATAAAGAACAAAGAGCTCATCTTCAGCAATCCACGCGTTGCCTTGGGAACAGGCGTTACAGGCTCACTCGCACCATGTACTGCAAGCAAATACCGATAAACTCGACGGCTGCTCATGGGCAGCAGTCCAAGCTGTTCAAGCAATGAAGGGCCTATCTCGCTGATCATGCCGGTGACCATGATCCAAAGCCACACGATTTCGGCGCATAAGAACGTGCCGAGTAGGATATTGAAGCCTATTGTTCTCCAGTCTTTTACGGCGGCGAAAATGGCGTCGATGTTGCTGCCCAAGGTGATCATTGTTGTAAAGATCGCGGCGATGGCAAACAGCGTCCCGATGAATCGGGCAGGGTCTGGAAGACGAAAGAAAGCGGCGATGCGTGGCCCCATCGTATCGTTGCTGGCCAGCCGCTTGAGCTCTTGACGTTCTTCCCACAAGTGTCTCATCACCCTTGCCTTATCGACGAGCTCGGCAGAACTACAGCTATAACGGGTGCAAAACCATTGTTGCCGCAATTGCGAACGCACCAAAGGTGTCGTGAGCGGTCCAGCGCCCATCTGATCTGCACGGACCAACTCATAGATCTCAGCCAATCGAACTGCGCAGATCATGGATATCAGAAGCACAGGAACCAATGCCGGCATGTAGTCAGCTAGCTTGGTCCAAGGCAAAAATATCAGCGTCGCGGAGAGTGCCAATATCAATGCGATCATCCAGATCAGACAGATACGAGCATCACGCCGACGCCAAGCCTCTTTGAAAGGCGCACGCTCAAATCGCTGAAAGTGTTCTTCTACATCCTTACGCAACTGGTGGATGCTCATGGTTTGCTTCCCTTGCATGGCAAACGCACGATTTTAGGTCGCCTGTTCGGTAACGTAATTAAACAAATTGTAAAAAGCAGCGTGCCTGCAAACACTACCCCTTCAAACACCTTCCCAAATCCTCAATCAAACCTGGGCCCTTGGGCTGCCATCCCAAGCGCTCGCGTGTCTTGTGACTCAAGCTGCTCATGTCCTTGGCCACGAATGTCGACAGCCAGCCAAAGTGTGCGGTGGCTTCATGGGTGGGCACGGCCAAGGTGGGCAGGCCGAGGTGTTCTCCGATGGTTTCGGCAATCAGGCGGAAAGTAATGCCTGATTCGGCAGTCGCGTGATAACGAGCCCCCGGCTGATGTTTCTCCAGAGCCAGACGATACAGGCGCGCCGTGTCTTCAAGGTGCGCTGCAGACCACTGATTGAGGCCTTGGTCGATATAGGCTGAGCAGCCTTTTTCCTGCGCCTGTTTGATGACTTCGCTGACCAGGCCTTGTTTGGCCGGGTTGTGAACTTGCGAGAGTCGCATCACGACTACGTTGACGCCGCGTTGCAACAGCGCCTGCCCGGCGATTTCCGATGCAACGCGAGGGTTGGGGTGCGCCGGGTCGAAATGATCTTCGTCTGCGGCCTGCCCAGGTGCTGACGAGCCCATCGCCGTGCTGGAGGTGATAACCAGTGGTCGCTTGGAACCTGCCAGTGCAGAACCCAATGCGTCGATGACGCGAGCGTCTTTCTGGCAGTTGGCGACGAAGTGCGCGAAGTTGTGATCAAACGCCGTGTGAATCACCGCGTCGCACTTCTCTACGCCACGCTGAAGGCCGGACAGGTCTTCGATATCACCGCGATGCGGTTCGGCTCCCATGGCAAGCAGAGCTCGATCCCCCTCTTGCGAACGTGTCAGACCTACTACCTGATGGCCTGCGTTGATCAGTTCCCCAGTGACGCGAGTGCCAATAAAGCCTGTGGCGCCGGTTATAAATACGCGCATAGTCAAATCTCTCTTTGCTGAAGTCGGCAGAGTGCGCGTAACGTTTATCCCGTAAAAGACGTGACATTATCAGGGTATAAAAACCAACAGGATCATCATGGCCAACCCGCTGGGAACATATTTGAAGGACTGTCGGGCGCGTCTGGACCCAGCGAGTCTGGGGCTTTCCACCACGCGTCGACGCACGCCAGGTTTGCGTCGTGAAGAAGTTGCCCAGCGCGCCAATATCAGCGCGACGTGGTACACGTGGCTGGAACAAGGTCGCGGTGGCGCGCCTTCTGCTCAGGTTCTGGACCGGATCGCGCAAAGTCTCCTGATGACCGAGCCCGAGCGGCAACACCTGTTCATGCTCGCTTTTGGTCACCTGCCCGAAGTGGTCTACAGCGCGCCCGAAGGCGTATCGCCGCGCTTGCAGCGCATTCTGGATACGCTCGCGTTCAGCCCTGCTTTTATCAAGACTGCCACTTGGGATGTTCTGGCCTGGAACAACGCTGCGGCAGCTGTATTTACTGACTACAGCCTGCTGCCCGTAGAGCAGCGCAACATCCTGCGCCTGATGTTTTGCAACGCTGGCACGCGTGCAAAGCAGGACGACTGGCAGGCCGTCGCGCGCTTTATCGTCGCCTCATTCAGAGCCGACGCGACCCGTGCCGGTGCTGCCTCGGAACTCCGCGAACTTGCTGACGAACTCTGCACGCTCAGTGCCGATTTCGCTGCGTTGTGGCGCGACAACGATGTGCGTTCACAGGGCGAAGGCACCAAGCGCCTGCGGCATCCGGTTCATGGGCTGATTGAACTGGAGTATTCGGGGTTCGCAGTGGATGGCCGGCCCGATCTGTCGATGATTGTTTATAACCCGGTCACCGAGGATGACGCGGCGCGGGTTCAGGCGCTGGTGGAGGGTTACGTACAGCGTTAATGCGCCTTTAGAACCATCAGGCTTTTCTGCTGCCAGATCGCCCTCCCGCCCGAAAGATCGAACCGCCATTCCATCACGTACTCGAAAGTGTGTGACCTCAAAAAACCAACCCTTTCCCGCCATTTGGCAACGCCGTATTGAAGCCCCCCGGTACCGCCGAACAGGTATCGACTCACAACGCTCCGGACCTCGCCAGATGGTCAATTCGCATTCAAAAAGAGTAACCCTATGAGACCCCAGACTTCCTTCATCTTCGACCTGGACGGCACGCTGACCGACAGCGTTTATCAAAACGTCGCCGCCTGGAAAGAAGCGCTGGATGCAGAAAAGATTCCGCTTGCGATGTGGCGTATTCACCGCAAGATCGGCATGAGCGGCGGGCTGATGTTGAAATCACTGTCGCGTGAAACCGGCTTGAACATCGGCGAAGAACAAGCCGAACGGCTCAGCGAGAAACATGCTCAGGCTTACGAGCGGCTGCAAGGACAGATCATCGCATTGCCCGGCGCTGTCGAGTTGCTGGAGACGCTCGACAAGGAAAACCTCAAGTGGTGCATCGCCACCAGCGGTGGGATCGATACGGCGACGATCAACCTCAAAGCGCTGAAACTGGACATCAACAAGATCAACATCGTTACGCGCGATGACGTGAGCTACGGCAAGCCTGACCCCGACCTGTTCCTGGCGGCTGCAAATAAGATAAACGCTCCGATCGACGAGTGCCTGGTGATCGGCGATGCGATCTGGGACATGCTGGCGGCGCGTCGCTGCAAGGCAACCGGCGTTGGCTTGCTGTCGGGTGGCTACGACATTGGCGAGCTTGAGCGCGCTGGCGCGTTGAGGGTGTATGAAGACCCGCTGGATCTGCTGAATCATCTGGACGAGATTGCTTCGCGGCCTTGAGTCTGTGGATTCATCGTTTCCAATTCATGTGAGCAGCTCAACGTACCTGCAGAAACACGTTTGAGCTGTTACACCACCTCAGCGCCATATTTGTGCTCCCTCAGCCCGGCAGAGTGCCGCCGCCCTCATCCGAGACGCTGTCGGCGTCGTCCACTTCCGGCTCACCTTCATCGTAAGTTTCGTCGTGTTCCGTACGCTTCTTCACCTCGTCGCCTTTTTTCGGGCCGACACCGGGTCTGTTCGCGTTCATGGCGAGGACCGGGTCTGCTTCGCGGTCGTACTGGCCGAGTTGCGGGCTGGCTGGGTCTTCTTTGGGTACGCTGTCTGTGAGTATGTGATCGGTTGTCATGTCAGCCACCTTTTTCGTTTGCCAAAGAAAGTGGACGTGGCATCGGGCTGAGGGTTCGATTCAATCGATGAGCGTGGCTGCGCTCAGCCGCCAAACGATGCGTATTGCAAGGGCAGGCCGGTGGTGAATTTGATTTGTTCCATGGCGAAGCTCGAGCTCACGTCGCTGATGCCGGGGATGCTGATCAGTTGCTTGTACACCTCGTCGTACCCTGCGATGTCGGCCACCACGATGCGCAGCATGTAGTCGGTGTCGCCCGCCATGCGGTAGCACTCGACCACTTCAGGCAGTTCGCCGACGGCTGCGTGAAACTGTTCGAGCCAGGTGGCGTTGTGCTGGTTGGTGCGGATGGCGGCGAAGACGCTGACTGAGACGTTCAGCCGTTGCGCATTGAGCAGCGCAACCCGGCGGTCGATGATGCCGGCCTCTTCCAGCTTCTGGATACGTCGCCAGCACGCGGTACTGCCCAGGCCGATACGCTCGGCGATGTCCGCCACCGAACGGGTGCAGTCGGTTTGCAGGATGTCGAGAATTGCCCGGTCGAATTTGTCCATTAGCGGTTTCCTGCGTTAGTCGCTCTACACTGATCGTGAGGAACGATGGGTGTCTGGATGCGATTCTGCGCCTGATGCAGCATCCTAGAATTTTTAATCGTATAAATCCAAGTGAAAGCGAATAATTTTTCGCATTGGTTGCCCATACCCGTGCAAATATCAATAAATTTTCGCGCGCGGATCAGTAATCTTTCAAGCAATCGGTCTGGTAATGCCAGTCCTTGATTTTGACTCGATTACAAAGCGAATTGCCCATGACCACTTCTGCGCTCTATCTGGATTACGCCGCCACCACACCTGTCGATGAACAGGTCATCGAAGCCATGGTTGCCTGTATGGGGCGCGAAGGTCATTTCGGTAATCCGGCATCCAGCGGGCACGGTTATGGGCAGGTGGCGCGGCAGGCCGTTGAACAGGCGCGCACACAGGTGGCCGATGCGGTGGGTGCGCCTGCGGATACCATCGTCTGGACCTCCGGCGCTACCGAGTCCAACAACCTGGCGATCAAGGGCATCGCTCAGGATGCCAGCGCGCAACGCCGGCACATCATCACCAGCGTCCTGGAACACAAGGCCGTGCTCGACACCGTCAGCACGCTGGAGCGTCAGGGCTTTCCCGTCACCTGGCTGAAACCGGACGCTCAAGGCCTGATCCAGCCTCAAGCCGTACAGGCTGCCTTGCGCGAAGACACGCTGCTGGTGTCGCTGATGCTGGTGAACAATGAGCTGGGTACGCTGACCGATATCGCCAGCATTGGCGCCTTGGTGCGCGAGCACGGTGCGCTGTTTCATGTGGACGCTGCGCAGGGCGTCGGCAAGGTGAAGATCGATCTGGCGAGCCTGGCCGTCGACCTGATGTCGTTCTCGGCGCACAAGGCTTACGGCCCCAAGGGCATTGGCGCGCTGTACGTGGGCCCGCGTGCGCATTCACTGTTGAAAGCGCAAATCCACGGCGGCGGACATGAAGGCGGCTTTCGTTCGGGCACCTTGGCCACCCATCAGATCGTCGGCATGGGGACGGCCTTTGCGTTGGCGATCAGCCAGGCCGACACTGAAAACCGTCGTATCGAAGGGCTGAGTCGTCACCTGCGCGAAGGCCTGTTGAGTCTGCCGGATGTGCAACTCAATGGCTGTCCGCAACAACGCATACCGCACACCCTGAACCTGTGCATCACCCGCAGCGGCTTCACCAGCGCCCAGTTGTCCCACAGCCTGGCGTTGTCCTCGACGTCCGCGTGCAACTCGGCCAGCAATGCACCCTCGCATGTGCTGCTTGCTCTGGGCATGGACTCTCCCAAGGCCCTGGCCAGCGTGCGCGTCAGCCTTGGCCGCTACACCACGCAGGCAGATGTCGAACGCGCCATCGAGGTGTTCAGCAAGGCGCTCAGCGCACCTGCTGCGTTCTGGTAATTGACGACACCTACAGGCCGCCCGAATCCAGGGCGGCTCTCTCCCGGCGCATCCGCGCCAATCTGCCGAGTTGATACCCGCCGGGGTCAGTGACTGCGCCTTGCAGCCGCAAAAACTCGTCTCCAGATGAAAATGTACTCCTCCAGATACAAAAAGACACAAATTGGCACAGTTCTTTCAAGTGGAACGGTCGTGCCATAAACCAATGGTGCACGCTGCATTCATGGGGTGCCTACACGCACCAAAGTGCAGTTCACGGACGTCAGAGCGTCCACAAACAGTGCAGGGGAGCAGACCACAAGTCTCACTGCCCGCCAGGAAAGGAATCTAGCTGTGCCCTATCAGTCTTGCGTCAGACCACCGTTACGCCGGCAATCCACAGCTTGGGCAGCACCTGCCTCAAGCGATGCCTGCACGGTCGCTTCACCCTTGTCCCGATCTGCGTGTTGTTATTCGACGGCCCTGCACGTCTGGACTTAAGACATTTTGCGTGTGCCTTGAAAGTTCTGATGATGAATCAGGACCGTGTGCACCCGTGCGCGTAATAAGTACACAAGAGGCTGTTTTTAATTAAAAGACGGTCGACCTATAAAGAGTGTCCGACACTTTATTTTAAGTGGTTTCATTTTGCCATCACCTATGGAATGGCTTTTATTTCAACAACGCTAACTGTCCACACAACCGCGTACCTACACGGAGCATTGTTTTTATGAAGCGCTGATCAACTAACGCACCAACGTGATCCTCGTGACACAGTATTGGTGCATCAAACAAAGTGACTTGCAGGTCATGATTTTCGAACGCGTCTGCTCAAGCAGAGGGTCATTGTTTGTCTGTTTTTTTGTTCGACGTTTTATTCATCTGTGCGGTTTTGAAGTCAATGAAGTCGGGAATCGATAAATAGTTATACGAATGCGACACCCGCTCTGCATCAATGGTTCCAGCCGGGGCGTTCTGGCACAGCGGTTGCAATGTAAGCATTCAGGAACATCGCTGTACGTCCCCGTACATGACGATAAGAAAGCAAGGATCTGCAATGTCAGTGCCCTGATTCAAGACGTCCTTTAACCGTTTGAGTTCGCCGTGTGCGCACCCACCGCGTTGCCCTGCCCATCAACAATGTGCAGGTCTTCATCAATCGAACAGTTACCCATTGTTCGAGCGGATTTTTATTGCCCTTTAACTACCCGAGGGAGCGTTAATGAATGATGCGGTAATAATGAAAGCGGTTCCCTCTCCCTCGCCCGATGACACTTCGACGGCGTGGCAGGGTATTCCTTTCAGCGCCAATACGTCACGCCCGGGCGGCCTTAACAAGCCGCAAGTAATGGTGTTGATTGCTGCGTCGGTACTTATTCATGGTGTGATCTGGTGGTACATGCAAACGGCCCAGCCAGAGGTGCCGGAAGTTGCGCCACAAGTTCCGGAAATGACCATTGAACTGACCAGCCCGACACCACCCGCCCCGGAACCGCCGCCGCCCGAGCCACCACCTCCGCCGCCGCCGCCTCCACCGCCTCCCCCCGAACCGGAACAACCGGTCGAGGACCCGGACGCGGTCGAACCGCCGCCCAAACCGGTGGAAAAACCCAAGGTCGAGAAGCCCAAGCCGGTCAAGAAAGTCGAGCCGGTGAAAAAGCCGACGCCGCCTGCGCCCAAGCCTGCCGCTGCGCCCAGCCCGCCCGCGCCGCCAACACCTGCGCCCGCGCCGCCGGCACCTGCTGCGCCGCCGGCTCCGGTCAAGGAAAGCGCTGCGGTATCCGGGCTCGCCAGCCTGGGCAATCCACCGCCGGAATACCCGGGGCTGGCGTTGCGACGCAGTTGGGAAGGTCGCGTGATTCTGCGCATCAAGGTGCTGCCCAACGGTCGCGCCGGGGCTGTCGAGGTGACCAAATCCAGCGGCAAACCGGTACTGGACGAAGCGGCCGTGGAGGCTGTGCGCAACTGGAAGTTCATACCGGCCAAACGCGGTGACACGCCGATAGAAGGCTTCGCGACGCAGACCATCGACTTCAAGTTGCCGGAATAATCCGGCGCATGACAACCGACTATTCAATTATCAAAGCTGGTGAGGTTTAAACCATGAACGCATCGCTCTCTTCCATGATCGTCCCAGCCGTGCTCTGGGCACTGATTCTGTTTTCCGTATTGAGTTGGGCACTTTTGCTGATCAAGTCGGCGCAGTATGTCCGCCAGAAGTCCCAGAACAAACAATTCACCAAAGTGTTCTGGAGCGCACCGGACCTGCTCACCGCTGCCGAGCATTCTGCGCAATACCCTGGCGCGCTGGCGCGTATCGCCAACAGCGGCTTCGAAGCCATGGCGGTCGATGAGTCGCCGCGCACCACGCAACAACTGGCGCACACCATCAACCGCTCGGACCGTCTGGAGCGCAACCTGCGCCAGCAGATACAAAAAGAGCGTCGAGCGCTGGAAAGTGGCCAGGCGATTCTCGCCAGTATCGGCAGCACCGCGCCCTTCATCGGCCTGTTCGGTACGGTCTGGGGGATCATGGAAGCGCTGCAAAGCATCGGCGTGACCGGCTCGGCGAGCCTTGAAGCGGTCGCCGGGCCTATCGGTCACGCGCTGGTCGCCACCGGCGTGGGTATCGCCGTCGCCGTGCCGGCAGTGCTGATCTACAACTTCTTCCTGCGCCGCCTCAAGCTCGCCGTGGCCGACATGGATGACTTCGCCCACGACTTCGACGCCCTCGCCCAGCGCAGCGCCTTTGCCGTTACGCGCCAGCCCATCGCCAGCAAGAATGGCCATGCCGTTCGGGAGGCCAGCTAATGTCTTTCTCCACTCAGGACAGCGATGAAGTGCTCAGCGAAATGAACGTCACGCCGCTGGTCGACGTGATGCTCGTGCTGCTGGTGGTGTTCATCGTCACCACGCCGCTGATGACCAACGCGATCAAGGTCAACTTGCCCAAGACCGACGCAGTCGCCCCCGCCGAGAAGAAAAACCCGGTGGTGGTCAGCGTCGATCAGGACGGCAAGTTCTACCTCGCCAAATCGGAAATCGCCCCGGAGCTGCTGGAAAAAAGCCTGCAGGACGAAAAGGCCAAGGACCCGGAAATCCGCGTCCAGTTGCAGGCCGACACCGCCGTGAATTATGGCCAGGTGGCCAAGGCCATGGCCTCCATCGAACGCTCTGGCATTACCAAGATATCCGTCATGACAGCGAAATGACGCTCGACTGACCGGGTGGCTTCGCCTCGCGAAGCCGTCTGACCCGACCCCCGTGAATGCGGTTGTCCGTGGGCTGAAAAGCCCCTGGAGGGGAGCGGCTTGCTGGAAAAAGAAGAAGTGGAACTCCCGCTCGGCACAACCGCGTCGGGAACAGAGGGCTCACAAGGCCATTTCAATAATGTCTGGATCAAGTCGGAACTAACCATGCTGATGAATCTTCCCGGTTGCACCCTCAAACCACTGGCCCTCGCGGTCCGGCGTCATCCACGTGCCCTGCTCTGTGCATTGGCCATGGGCATGAGCGGTGCCCAGGCGGCAGACGCCGTCGATGCAGACACCAGCGGCTCGGCCGTGTCCACCAGCGCAGCGGTTGTGCCTGCCACGACCCAGCTGCAACGTGTAGAAGTGACCGGTTCGGCGATCCGCCGGGTCGATGCCGAAACCGCCGTGCCGATTACCATCCTGCGCGCCGACGACCTGAAGAAACAGGGCGTGACCACCACCCAGGAAATGGTCCAGCGCATTACCGGCAGCCAGTCGATCCAGAACAGCGCGGGCTCGATCGGTGCCAGCACCGGCGGCGCCTCTTTCGCCGACATGCGCGGCATCGGTGCGAACAAAACGCTGGTGCTGCTCAATGGCCGGCGTCTGGCCAACAACGCGATTTCCGGTGTGGGCACGCCCAACGGCAGCGCCATCGACCTGAACATGATTCCGTTCGCCGCCATCGACCGCGTGGAAGTGCTGCGTGATGGCGCCTCGGCGCTGTACGGCACAGACGCCATCGGCGGTGTGATCAACTTCATCACCAAAAAGTCCCTGACTGACGGCACCCTGACGCTGGGTGGCGAGACGCCGACTGCCAGTGGCGGCGGTGCGACCAAGGACATGAGCGCCAGCTGGGGCTTCGGTGATCTGGAAGAAGACCGCTTCAACGTCATGGGCGTGGTCAACTACAACAAGCAGCAGAATCTGGACGCCAACGACCGCTCGTTCACGCGGGATTACCAGCCGGGACGCGGGCTCAACCAGACTTCCGGTACGGCCTACCCGGCCAACTATTATCAGGGCGACAACTCTGCCAACCCGCTGGGCAGAAACTGCGGCGGCTCCAGCCTGATCGCCAGCAACGGCATCTGCCGGTTCAGTACCCGTGAATACATCGACCTGATCCCGCAGACCGAAAAAACCTCGTTCTTCGGCAAGGCCACCGGCAAGCTGGCCGATGATCACAACGTCAGCCTCGAATACTTCTGGGCTCGCAACAACAACCACACCGGCATCGGTCCGGCACCGCTGACCGGTCTGTCACTCGACTCCTCATCGCCCTTCTACCCCGGCAACGGCATTACCCCGGCACCGACCGATTTCACCCTCGACCCGACACAGCCGGTCAGCACCGCATGGCGCGAAACGGCAGCCGGCGCACGAGGTTCAAGTGACCAGAACACCAGCCAGCGCTTTCTGCTGAATTTCGACGGTCTAGTAGGTGGCTGGGACTATAACGTCGGCGCTTCGTACAACCAGAACAAGGTACTGTCCTCAGTGACCAGCGGCTTTGTCAGCGACTCGGCGATGCTGAACGGCCTTGCCAATGGCGTCCTCAACCCGTTCGGCCCGCAGACGGCACAAGGGCAGGCGCTGATCGATGCCAGCGAATACCACGGTCAGTACTCCAGCGCTGTGGGCCGTGTGGCCGGGCTGGATGCGCGCATCAGCCGGGAAATCGGCGACTGGTTCGGCGCGGGCCCGTCCGGTCTGGCGCTCGGTGGTGAATACCGCAAGGAGAAGATGCATCAGGACTTTGATCCCTTCGTCAACGACATCAGCAGCCTGGGTCTGGACGCAGCCGGCAGCGTAGAAGGCGACCGCAGTGTCAAAGCCGAATACGCCGAACTGAACGTACCGGTACTGGACAGCCTGGAGCTGACCGCTGCTGTTCGTCACGATAAATACAGCGACTTCGGCAGCACCACCAACCCGAAATATTCGTTCCGCTACCAGCCGTTCAAGCAACTGGTGGTGCGTGGTGCCTACAGTGAAGGCTTCCGTGCGCCTTCGCTTTATGAACTCTATGCGCCGCGCAGCCTGAGCTACACCCAGGGCTACTACAACGACCCGGTACTCTGTGCCGGTGGCACCGTGCAACCCGGCGGTAACGCGGGTCGCGATTGCGCGCAGCAGTTCCTCAACAACAGTGGCGGCAACACCGAGCTGGCCCCGGAAAAAGCCCGCAACATGACCCTGGGCTTCGTCTATCAGCCGGTCAACAACCTGTCGATGGGCCTGGATTTCTGGTGGATTCACATCTCCAACCAGATTCAGTCGTTCCCCGAGTCGACCGTGTTCGATGACCCCAACACCTACGCCGACCGCTACGTGCGCGCTGCCGACGGTTCAATCGCCAACATCGTCACCGGCAACGCCAACCTGGGCATCGTCAAGACCAGCGGTGTCGACGTAACCCTCGACTATCGCTTCCCGAACACGCCGTACGGTCAGTTCGGTCTGGGCATGACCGGCACTTACGTCACCCGTTATGACTTCCAGAACATCATCGACGGCCCGTACACCGACAAGGTCGGCGACTTCCAGGGCGACGGCGTGATTTCGCGCTGGAAACACGTCCTGACCGGTACCTGGGCACTGGGTGATACCCGCGCCTCCATCACCAACCGCTTCACCAGCGGCTACAACGATTACGACCGCACCACCAATGCGCGGGTCGCGTCGTATGCGCTGTGGGACATGTCGGTGGGTCATACCTTCGACAAGGTGCTGGATATCGACGCTGGTGTGCGCAACATGTTCGACCGCAACCCGCCGTTCTCCAACCAGGCCTACAACTTCCAGTCCGGCTACGACCCTCGTTACGCCGACCCGCTGGGCCGCACCCTGTTCGCCCGCGCGACTTACCACTTCTGAGTGTGACGACGTGGCCCATACACGCTCCGTGGGCCAGGTCAGATTGCGAGCTCGCCCCCTCCGGCCCAGGTTTCATCCGCCTTCCCCGGCCGGGGGCTTTTTCGCAGTGTTCCGTCATTCAGTGCGCACGAGGAAAGCCCTACCATGTCGCGTCTTAACCGTTTTCTGCAGCGCCTGCTTCTGGGTGTTGCGCTGTGCAGTGGCTGGCAGACTGTGCTGGCGACGCCGACCCACGCCTTGACCGTCTATGGCGAGGCGCCGAAGTACCCGGCCGGCTTCCAGCACTTCGATTACGTCAACCCGAACGCCCCCAAGGGTGGTTCGCTGACCCGGTCGGCGGAAGAAATCGGCCAGTTCAATTACCTCAATCCCTATGTCGATCAGGGCATCAATGTGCGCGAGGTCGACAGCTGGGTGTACTCGCCACTGGCCTATCGCTCGCTGGATGAGCCGTACACGGTGTATGGCCTGATCGCGGAAAAGATGGAGATGGACCCGGACGGTCTGTGGATTCGTTTTTTCCTCAACCCCAAGGCGCGTTTCGAGGACGGCAAGCCCGTCACCGCCGGAGACGTGCGCTACACCTTCGAGCTGATGACCACCAAGGGCAGCTTCAGCTATCGACCGATGTTCGCCGACGTCAAAGAGGTGACCATCGAAGGCCCGCTGCAGATTCGCTTCGACTTCAAGAACAACCTCAACCGCATGCTGGCGCTGGACATTGCCAGCCTGCACATCCTCCCCGAACACTGGTGGAAGACCCGCGACTTCGCCAACGGCGGCGGTTTCGAGCCGCCGCTGGGCAACGGGCCGTACCGGGTCGCCAAGGTCGATGCCGGACGCAGCGTCACCTTCGAACGGGTCAAGGACTGGTGGGGCAAGGACCTGCCGGTCAGCCGTGGTCTGTACAACTTCGACACGCTCACCGTGAACTACTACGGCGACACCGAGATCGCCCGCCAGCTGCTGCAGGCCGGGACGTTCGACTACAACCGCGAGTTCTCCTCTTCAGGCTTCGTGGTCGGCTACAGCGGCCCGGCGATTGACGACGGGCGCCTGCAAAAACGCATCCTCGCACCGCAACGTCCGGTCGCCGCGCAGGGCTTTGTGTTCAATCTGGACAAGCCCATGTTCAAGGACCGCCGCGTGCGCGAGGCGCTGTCATTGCTGTGGGATTTCGACTGGATCAATCGCCGGGTCATGCGCAATTTCTACGTGCGTGAACAAAGCTATTTCCCGAAAAGCGACATGGCCGCCACCGAGCTACCGACCCCGGCCGAGCTGAAAATTCTCGAGCCCTTGCGCGGGCAGGTGCCGGATGAGGTGTTCAGCAAGGTCTATCAGCCACCGAAAACCGACGGCAGCGGTTACATCCGTGACAAGCAGTTGCAGGCCCTCAAGCTGCTGGCCGAAGCTGGCTGGCACCCGAAAGACAACAAGCTGGTCAACGCGGCGGGCGAGCCGATGGTGTTCAGTTTTCTCGATGGTCAGGGCGGCTTCGACCGACTGATTCTGCCCTTCAAGCGCACCCTGGCGCAGATCGGCATCACCCTGGATTTCCTGCGCATCGATTCGGCGCAGTACATCAACCGGCTCAATGCGCGGGACTACGACATGATCGTGGTCAGCCTGCCGAAAAACGGCAATCCGATCATCTCCCCGGGCCGTGAGCTGTACAACCTGTACGGCTCGCAAAGCGCCACCGAAGTGGGCAGCTCCAACGCCATGGTGCTGCGCAATCCTGCGGTGGACACGCTGATCGACGGGCTGGTCAGCGCCAATACGCGCAACGACATGGTGCTCTACGCGCGGGCGCTGGATCGGGTCCTGCAGTGGGGGTACTACATGATCCCCAACTACTACTCCAAGGGCACGCCGCTGGTGTTCGCCAACCGTTTCGGCATGCCGGACGTGGCACCGATCTATGACGTGGGCCTGGAAACCTGGTGGCAGATCAGCCCGACGCCGCTGACCAATGCTCAGGCCACTGCGCTGACCGGCAAACCTGCCGCCGCCAAGGAGTACTGAGATGCTGGCTTATGTGATTCGACGCCTGCTGCTGATCATTCCCACGCTGCTGGCCATTCTGATCGTCAACTTCCTGATCGTGCAGGCCGCCCCCGGCGGACCGGTCGAGCAGGCCATCGCGCGCATTCAGGGCTTCAGCCCCAACGGTGTGGGCGGCGGCGGGGGCGAAGTGGCTGCCTCCGGCACCGCCAGCCGCAGCACCCGCGGGCTGGACCCGGCGCTGATCGAGCAGATCAAGCAACACTACGGTTTCGACAAACCGATGCACGAGCGGCTGTGGCTGATGCTCAAGAACTACGCGCAACTGGACTTCGGCACCAGCTTCTTCCGCGGTGCACCGGTCACCGAACTGATCGCGCAAAAGCTGCCGGTGTCGCTGTCTCTCGGGCTCTGGGCGACGCTGATCACGTACCTGATTTCCATCCCGCTGGGCATTCGCAAAGCGGTGCGGCATGGCAGCGCATTCGATGTCTGGAGCAGCACGCTGGTGATTATCGGTTACGCCACACCCGCGTTTCTGTTCGCCATTCTGCTGATCGTGGTGTTCGCCGGGGGCAGTTACCTGAGCTGGTTTCCAGCGCAGGGACTGTTCTCGGACAACTTCGACAGCCTGAGCACCTGGGGCAAGGTAAAGGACTATCTGTGGCACCTGGTGCTGCCGGTCAGTTCGCTGGTGATCGGCGGGTTCGCCACGCTGACCATCCTCACCAAGAACAGCTTTCTCAACGAGATCAGCCGCCAGTACGTGGTCACGGCGCGCGCCAAGGGCCTGACCGAGCACCGCGTGCTGTACGGCCATGTGTTTCGCAACGCCATGTTGTTGGTGATCGCCGGTATTCCACAGGCCTTGATCGAAGTGTTCTTCGCCGGCTCGCTGCTGATCGAAACCATCTTCGGCCTCGATGGTTTGGGGCGCATGAGTTACGAAGCAGCCGTCTCGCGCGACTACCCCATCGTGTTCGGCACGCTGTTTCTGTTCACGCTGTTCGGCCTGCTGATCAAACTGATCGGTGACCTGTGTTACACGCTGGTCGACCCACGCATCGACTTTTCCGCGAGGAGCGCCTGATGTTCGAGTTCTCTCCCCAGACCCGGCGCCGCTTCGACCTGTTCAAGGCCAACCGTCGCGGTTGGTGGTCGCTGTGGATCTTCATCGGCCTGCTGCTGGTGTGCCTGTGCGGCGAACTGATCGCCAACGACAAACCGCTGCTGATCCGCTACGACGGGCAGTTGTATTACCCGGTGCTGCATACCTACATGGAAACCGATTTCGGCGGCGAGCTGCCGTTCGAACCGGACTATGCCAGCGACTATGTGCGCAAGCTGATCGCCGCGAAAAACGGCTGGATGCTGTTCGCGCCGATCCCGTTCAGCTACGACACCATCAACTATGACCTGGACGCGCCGTCCCCCAGCCCGCCTGATGCGATCAACTGGCTGGGCACGGACGAACAGGCTCGCGATGTGTTGGCACGTGTGCTGTTCGGCGCGCGGATATCCATTCTGTTCGCGCTGCTGCTGACCGCGATCAGCACGGTGATCGGCGTGTGTGCCGGGGCGATTCAGGGTTACTACGGCGGCATGACCGACCTGATCGGCCAGCGCATTCAGGAGATCTGGTCGGGGCTGCCGGTGCTGTACCTGCTGATCATTCTGTCCGGCTTTGTGTCGCCCAGTTTCTGGTGGCTGCTGGGGATCATGGCGCTATTCTCCTGGCTGTCGCTGGTGGACGTGGTGCGTGCCGAGTTCCTGCGTGGGCGCAATCTGGAGTACGTCAAAGCTGCCCGCGCATTGGGGCTGACCGACGCTGCGCTGATGTGGCGACACATCCTGCCCAACGCGATGACCAGCACCCTGACCTACCTGCCGTTCATCATCACCGGCGCCATCGCCACCCTCACTGCGCTGGATTTTCTCGGCTTCGGCATGCCGGCGGGCAGTGCGTCGCTGGGCGAGCTGATCGGCGAGGCCAAGCGTAATCTGCAAGCGCCCTGGCTGGGGCTGACGGCGTTCGTGGTGCTTGCCCTCATTCTTTCTCTGCTGGTGTTCATCGGCGAAGCCTGCCGCGACGCGTTCGATCCTCGGAGCTGACATGCACGACAACCTGATTGAAATTCGCGACCTGCGGGTCGCCTTCAACGGCCGCGAAGTGGTGCATGGCGTCAGCCTCGACATCCGCCGTGGCGAGTGCCTGGCGCTGGTGGGCGAATCCGGCTCGGGCAAGTCGGTCACGGCGCATTCGATTCTGCGTCTGCTGCCGGCGAAAACTGTCAGCACCCAGGGCTCGATTCGTTACGACGGGCTGGACCTGGTCAGCGCCAGCGACAAGCAGTTGCGCAGCCTGCGCGGCAACCGGGTGGCGATGATTTTTCAGGAGCCCATGAGTTCGCTGAACCCGCTGCACACGGTTGAAAAACAGATCGGCGAAATCCTCGTCACCCACAAGGGCCTGAAGGGCAAGGCCGCGCTGAGCCGTACTCTGGAGCTGCTGGAACTGGTCGGCATTCGTGATCCGCTGTCACGTCTCAAGGCGTATCCGCATCAACTGTCGGGCGGGCAACGGCAGCGCATCATGATTGCCATGGCGCTGGCCAACGAGCCGGATCTGCTGATCGCCGACGAGCCGACCACCGCGCTGGACGTGACCGTGCAGGTGAAGATTCTGGAGTTGCTCAAGTCCCTGCAACATCGGCTGAACATGTCGCTGCTGCTGATCAGCCACGACCTCAATCTGGTGCGGCGCATCGCCCAGCGGGTCTGCGTGATGCGTGAGGGCGAGATCGTCGAGCAGGCCGATTGCCAGACCCTGTTCGACAGCCCGCAGCACCCTTACAGCCGTCTACTGATCAATGCCGAGCCGGATGGCGAACCGGTGCCGTCCACGCACAGCAACACGCTGTTGTCGGTGCAGGACTTGAAGGTCTGGTTCCCGCTGGGCAAGGCCTGGTTCAAGCGTGAACCGCAGTATGTGAAGGCAGTGGACGGGGTGAGTTTCGAGCTGCTCAAGGGCAAGACGCTGGGCATTGTCGGCGAGTCGGGTTCGGGTAAATCGACGCTGGGCCAGGCGATTTTGCGCCTGGTCGATTCAGAGGGCAGCATCCGCTTCGGCACCAAGGAACTGAGCCTGCACAGCCAGCACCTGATGCGCCCGTTGCGCCGCCAGTTGCAGGTGGTGTTTCAGGACCCGTTCGGCAGTCTCAGCCCGCGCATGACCGTGGAACAGATCATTGCCGAGGGCCTGGTGACGCACAACATCGGTACGCCGAAAGAGCGTGAACAGACGGTGATCCGCGTGTTGCAGGAAGTCGGCCTGGACCCGGCCACCCGGCATCGTTACCCGCACGAGTTTTCCGGCGGTCAGCGTCAGCGTATTTCCATCGCACGGGCGCTGGTGCTTGAACCGGATCTGATCCTGCTCGACGAACCGACCTCGGCGCTCGACCGGACCGTGCAAAAGCAGATCGTCGCCCTGCTGCGCGATCTGCAAATCCGGCATGGCCTGACGTACCTGTTCATCAGCCATGACCTGGCGGTGGTTCACGCCCTGGCCCATGACCTGATCGTCATCAAGGACGGCAAGGTGGTCGAGCAGGGCCCGTCCCGCGAGATCTTCGCCGCACCGCAGCAGGCCTACACTCAGGAACTGCTGCGTTCGTCGGGGCTGGTGTTCGCCTGAGCGCGAAAACTACGCGTGAAAGCTCTGGCCCAGCGCTTCCAGGCGGATAGCCAGTGGCGACAGGCTCTGGCTGCTGGTCGCCAGCACACCGATATTGGCGGCGGTGTGTTCGGCGATGGTCTGCACCGAGCGCAACTGGTCGGCCATTTCCCGGCTGACGGCGGACTGCTGTTCGGTCGTCGTGGCAATCAAGCCGTTGAGCCGGGTGATATGGCCGATGCCTTCGCCGACGGCGCGCAGGGATTGCGAAGCGCGCTGGCTGTCCTCGACACAACGCCCGACGCCCTGCAGGCTGTCGTTCATGGCCGTAGCGGCCTGACGACTGCCTTTTTGCAGGTCTTCGATGATGGTCTGGATTTCCTTGGTCGACGACGCTGTGCGCTGCGCCAGGTTGCGCACTTCATCGGCCACCACCGCAAAGCCTCGGCCCTGCTCACCGGCTCGGGCGGCTTCGATTGCGGCGTTGAGGGCCAGCAGGTTGGTCTGCTCGGCAATGCTGCCGATCACGTCCAGCACCTTGCCGATCTGTTCTGACTGGTTGGCCAGGGCCTGCACGGTTTCATCGGTGGTCGTGATGCGCGCGGCAAGCTGGGTGATTTCGCTCTGCGCACGGTCGACACTGTCGCGCCCGTGAGCGACCTGATCGCTGGCGTCACCGGCCCGCTGCACGGCTTGCGCGACGTGGCTGGAGATATCGTTCATGGCATCGCCCATGCGCTGCATCGCGCCGGTCATGCGCGCGATTTCACTGAGCTGATGCTGCGCACCGGTTTCCAGCGTACTGCTGGCCTTGGCAAGGTCATGACCCAGTTCGCCAAGCCCGCGAGTGTCACGCACCACGCCGTCGACCAGGCCGGTGATCTGCGCCAGAAACTGCTCGAAACGCTGCGCCAGCGAGACATGTTTGCCCGACTGCTGGCTGGACTGGCTATCGGTAGAGAACTGGTTGGTGGTGGCCAGCATCCGGTCCAGCATGTCCTGATTCTCGACCGCCTCGGCCTGATTCTGCACGGCCAGGTAGACCAGAATCGCGCTTTCAACGACCACATACACCGCATGCACAAGCACCATGCTCCAGCCGAAGCCGTGGTGCATGACATACACCGGGAAGCCGGAATGCTGCAGGGCATGGAAACCGATGTGGTGGAGGGCGATGGTGACGGCAGCGACCAGAATCGGCAGCCAGTCGCGGTAGAAGGTCAGCACCGCCAGCAGGACGAAGATGCCGAAATGTATCTCGACCTGCCCGTGGGTCTGATTGATGTGCAGCGCGGTCATGACCATCAGCCCGACGCCGAAACAGCAACGCATCAATCGGGTGCCGCCGATGGCCCGATACAGCCCGGTCAGCACCACCGCGGTGCCGCCACCGACGACGACTGCCTGGGTGAAGGTGTCGAACCAGAACGCCAACCCGAGCGCGTAGATGAACAACAGCCAGATCAGACCCAGCATGATCCGGTCGGCCTTGCGGTAATGGTCAAGGAAACGAGGGGCTACGGGCATCGAACACATCCTTTTGAAATCCATGGCGACAGGGGCCCCTGCCGGTTTTTCAAATCTGCACGAGCAAAAGCCCGGCCAAAGTGCCGTCCGGATAGTAGCCCTATGCCAGAAATTCAGACATACCTATTCTTTGCCCAGTATTCACGGCTGCGTATGCGGTGCGGCGCAGATCTGTGACGCGGAGCGTCACGCAAGGCAGTCCACTGGAGCGTGAGGAACGATAGTCGTCAGGTAGATCGCGGAACGGGTGGGGCACGATGTGTCCGGGCGAACGCTATCGTGGCTCAGCGCTATACACACCGTGCGAACGCCATCGTGCCCATGCTCCGCGTGGGTATGCCGTTCTGGACGCTCCGCGTCCTCTCTTGGCTAGTGTTTCAATGGCGCAACAGTTTGCGCAGCGGTACGCCGTCTTTCATGACCGGGGATTTGATGACGATGTAGCTGAAGTACTTGGAGATGCCGATGTTCTTGTCCAGCAGCTCTTCGATCACTTCCTGGTAATGCTGAATGCTGCGGGTCATGAAGCGCACCAGGTAATCGTAGCCGCCGCTGATCAGGTGGCATTCCAGCACTTCGTCGACGTGACGGATGTTGGCTTCAAATTTGGCGAAGTCTTCGCGCTTGTGGTCGCTGAGGGAGATTTCCGTGAACACGGTGACCGATTCAGTGATCTTGGCCAGATTAAGGTGCGCTTTATAGCTGGAAATGTAACCTGCCGACTCCAGACGTTTGACGCGTTGCAGGCAAGGGCTCGCGGAAAGTCCGACGGCATCGGCCAGGCTGACGTTGGTCATGCGCCCGTCTTTCTGGAGTTCTACCAAAATATTGATATCAATCCGATCCAGTTTGACCAAGCCTTCCATTACCTACCTCATGTATTGCCATTCACGGTGCCTACCTTCTAGCAAAATCAGCGCCGTAAAGACAGCTGATGCTGAGCGACCAGATCAGCCATGCTGTTGATGCAGATATCCGCCGTGCAGGGCTTGCTGTGCTGTTCCCGACCACGCCGGATCAGGCACAACCCACCGCTCGCCAACGCCGAGGCCGGTGGGCGTGACACTATCAGGGTTTCACGCGGCTCCAGATCCATATCGGCAAGCCAGCCCGTGTCGTCCAGCGGGTGAGTGGTCAATGACAGCAGGCTGTCGGGCTCAAGCCCCAGTCGCTCGCACAGCAGGCCGCGATCCTGCAGGTCGCGGTCGGCGTACACCAGCAAACGATAGAACTTGCGCAGGTAGAGCATCGCGCCGGGCGCATCCTCGAACAGCGTCCAGTTCGGCACCGAGCGGGCGAAACTCATGCCTTCCTCCCAACTCGCCTTGATCCCCAGTCGTTCGGCCAGCTGGCGATGCGCAAAGCACAGCAGCCCGCTGAAACCCAATTCGTCAAAGCGCGGGTACAACGTGCGGATGACATCATGGAATTCAGTGAGTACCTGGTCTTTGCCGGGTGTGTTCAGACCGTTGTCCAGCAACGGCTGCAACGCCGTCCATACACCGGAATCACGGTCCACCAGCACTTCATCACAATCGATCAGCAGTGCGCGGTAATCAATAAGCCCCATGGCAGGCAACGTCTCCATTCAACAATGATCCCCAGCGCGGGTGATCGCAGCGTCTCACGACAGCCGCGACCACGCTTGCACTCAGCTGGACTTCAATACTCGTGCCAAGGCAGTGTCAAGAATGCCCAGCGCTTCATCGATCTGCTGCTCGGTGGTCACCAGCGGGGCCAGGAAGCGCAGGACGTTGCGGTACACGCCGCACTTGATCACCAGCAGGCCACCGAGGCGCGCCTGGTCGATGATCTTCTGGTTGAGGTCGGCGTCCGGGCTGCGGGCTGCGTCATTCTTGACCATCTCCATGGCGAGCATGAAACCGGTGCCGCGCACGTCGCCGATGCAGCTGTAACGCTCTTTAAGCGCGAGCAGACCGGCACGCAGGCGTTCGCCCAACTGTTCGCCGCGCGCCAGCAGATTTTCCTGCTCGTAGGTGTCGATCACTGCCAGTGCCGCGGCGCAGGACAGCGCATTACCGCCGTAAGTGCCGCCCAGGCCGCCCGGAAGCGGTGCATCCATGATCTCGGCACGCCCGACCACGCCCGACAGCGGCATGCCGCCCGCAAGGCTCTTGGCCACGGTCACCAGATCTGGCTGGATACCCGAATGCTCGAAGCCGAACCACTTGCCGGTCCGCCCGAAACCGGACTGGATTTCATCGGCAATCAGCACGATGCCGTGTTGTTCGGTCAGCGCACGCAAGGCCTTCATGAACTCGACTGGCGCAGTCAGGAAGCCGCCGTCACCCTGCATCGGCTCGATCAGAATCGCCGCCACACGCTCCGGTGCGACCTGAGTGGCCAACAGCTCGTGCAACGCCGCCAGCGCCACTTCGGTGGTCACGCCGCGGTATTCGTTCGGGTACGGGGTGTGGAACACCTCAGGCGCCATCGGGCCGAAATTCTGTTTGTACGGCTGGCTCATGCCGGTCAGCGTGGTGCCGAGCAGCGTACGGCCATGAAAGCCGCCCCGGAACGAGATGATCGCCGGGCGATTGGTGTGGGCGCGGGCGATTTTCACCGCGTTTTCCACGGCTTCGGCGCCGGAGGTGAAAAGCACTGCCTTGTGGTCGATGCCGCTCTGGCCTGCGATCAACAGGCTCAAGCGTTTGGCCAGGTCGATATAGGGCTGGTAGGAGGCCACCTGAAAGCAGGCGTGGGTGACTTTGGTCAGCTGCGCCTGAATCGCCGCGACCACGTTCGGGTGGTTGTGGCCGATGTTCAACACGCCGATACCGCCGACGAAATCCAGATAGCGCTTGCCATCGACGTCCCACAATTCAGAACCCTGGGCGCGGTCGATGACCAGCGGGTGGGCCGTGACAATGCCACGCGGCACAAACTGGTCGCGCTGGCGGATCAGATGAGGGGTGTCGTCGACTTTGCTGTTCATGGTTTTACCTATCATGGGCCAGGCAGCCGGCGGGGGTGGCTGCGATGCTGTTCAGGTTAAGCGTTCAGCGAAATGATCTACGCCGAACTTGCACCCTCAGATGTCCATATCGACTGTTTTTCGCCTCGCAAACGGCAGATTCCTTCATGCCCGCACATCACCATGCAATCTGCCGGGCAGCGGCGCTTTTCGGACATCGGAGAGGCCTGGAAGCAGGCGTTTCGACAGATCCTGCTTTGCTTTTGCGGCATGATGGGGCTCCCCTTTCATGCTCAGGAAATGCCCATGCCCGCCCTGCTCTACAAAGCCGATCCCGCACGTGCCGAACGCTGGCGCGTCCTGTTTGCCGAGCACGCGCCGGACATTGAATGGCGGGTATGGCCGGACATCGGCGACCCGGCTGACATCCACTATCTGGGCGCCTGGCTGGCGCCCGATGATCTTCAAGAAATGCTGCCCAACCTGAAAGTGCTGTTTGCCCTGTCGGCAGGTGTGGACCAGTTGGACCTGAGCCGTATTCCGAAATCACTGCCGGTGGTGCGTTTGCTGGACCCTGGCATCAGTCACGCGATGTGTGAGTACGCAACCTTTGCCGTGCTGAGCCTGCACCGGGAAATGCTGCGTTATCGGCAGCAGCAGGTTGAAGGCGTCTGGAAAGCCCACCCGCTGATACCCGCGAACCAACGACGAGTCGGCGTGATGGGGCTGGGCTTGCAGGCGCAGCATATTCTGTCGAGCCTCAAACCCTTCGGTTTCCAACTGTCGGGCTGGGCGCGCAGCGAGCATCGAATCGACGCTGTGCAGTGCTATGCAGGGGAAGAGCAACTGGAGGCATTTCTGGGGCAGTGCGACATTTTGCTGTGTGTGCTGCCGCTGACCGGCCAGACCGAAGGCATCCTCAATCGCCGGCTTTTCGAGCAATTGCCCAAGGGGGCCGCGCTGATCAATATGGGCCGTGGCGGGCATCTGCTGGAAGCGGACCTGCTGGACGCGCTGGACAGCGGTCAACTCAGCGCTGCAGTGCTGGATGTGCTGCAGCAGGAGCCAGCGTCAGCCGACCATCCGTTCTGGACACACCCGAAGATCCTGCTGACCCCGCATGTGGCGGCCATGACCCAGCCGGAAAGCGCCTTTCCTGGCCTGCTCGATAACATTCGCCGCTTTGAACGCGGTGAAGCGATGCAAGGACAGGTGGATCGCGGCCAGGGTTATTAACTGACGCTCGCCCCCACGCTCGCACCCCGCGTCATACACAA
>NZ_JAHPJG010000030.1:0-61565 GCF_020515755.1 Pseudomonas sp. B20 | reverse complement strand
AGCGGCGGTTCAGTGATGACGCCTTCGCGAGCAAGCTCGCTCCCACGGGGTGGGAATGCCTTAGGTGAAGCTGCGCGTCTTACACCTGCAACGCGCCGCATGCGTATCCAAACGCCTTCACAATTCTTCACCCCCCACTCAATCCCTCTGCCACACTGTCTGCCTTATTACTGTGCGACCCTTGCACCGTTGGCTTCGGCTGGCACGATTTTGGTGCTGCGCCTGTCCAGGCGGGGAATGCCACTCTCGTTGGCGCACGACTTTGACCGGATGGCATAAGTCTTGCGCGGCTCAATTACCGTTCAGGCTCGCAGGAGGCACGCCGTGTCGATTCATATTGCCTTGCACCATGTCACGCACTATCGCTACGACCGCGCGGTCGAACTGGGTCCTCAGATCGTTCGCCTGCGCCCGGCCGCCCATAGCCGCACACGCGTGCTGTCGTATTCGCTGAAAGTCCTGCCTGAAAACCACTTCATCAACTGGCAGCAGGACCCTCAAGGCAATTACCTCGCGCGTCTGGTCTTTCCGGAAAAGACCGATGAATTCCGCGTCGAAGTCGATCTGGTCGCCGAGATGGCGGTGTTCAATCCGTTCGACTTCTTCCTCGAACCTTACGCCGAGAACATCCCGTTCACCTACGCCAGCGAAGAGCAGCGCGAGCTGGCGCCGTACCTCGAAAAACTGCCGCTGACCCCGAGGTTTCAGGCGTACCTGGACAGCATCAGCCGCCAGCCGATTCCGGCCATCGACTTTCTGGTCGGCCTCAACCAGCGCCTGAGCCAGGACGTCGCTTACCTGATCCGCATGGAACCGGGCGTTCAGACCCCGGAATTCACCCTGGAAAACGCATCGGGCTCGTGCCGTGACTCCGCGTGGCTGCTGGTGCAGCTGTTGCGTCATCTGGGCATGGCGGCGCGGTTCGTGTCGGGCTACCTCATTCAGCTCAAGGCCGATGTCGAGGCGCTCGACGGGCCGTCGGGTACGGATGTCGACTTCACCGACCTGCATGCGTGGTGCGAGGTCTATCTGCCGGGCGCGGGCTGGGTCGGGCTGGATGCCACTTCCGGTCTGTTCGCTGGCGAAGGACACATTCCTCTGGCGTGCAGCCCCGAGCCTTCCTCGGCAGCGCCGATCAGTGGTCTGGTCGAGCCGTGCGAAACCGACTTCAGCCACGAAATGTCTGTCGAGCGCATCTGGGAGGCGCCACGCGTCACCAAGCCTTACACCGAGGCGCAATGGCAGGACATTCAGGCGCTTGGCCGACAGATCGACGCCGATCTGCTGCGCGACGATGTGCGTCTGACCATGGGCGGCGAGCCGACCTTCGTGTCCATCGACGACCGTGATGGCGCTGAATGGAACACCGCTGCGCTGGGGCCGCGCAAGCGTGAGCTGTCCGCCGAGCTGTTCCAGCGCATGCGCGGGCATTACGCGCCGCTGGGCATCGTGCATTTCGGGCAAGGCAAATGGTATCCGGGTGAGCAGTTGCCGCGCTGGTCGCTGAACTGCTTCTGGCGCAAGGACGGCCAGCCGGTGTGGCGCAACAACGCGCTGATCGCCGATGAAACCCGCGACTACGGCGCTACCGGCGAACTGGCGGGGCGTTTTCTGGCCAGTGTTGCCGAGCGCCTGAAGCTGCCGGCGCGCTTCGTTTTCCCGGCTTACGAAGACAATTTCTACTACTTGTGGCGCGAAGGTGCGTTGCCGGTCAACGTCACGGCCGAAGATTCGCGACTCGGCGACGAGCTGGAGCGTGCCCGTCTGCGCAAGGTCTTTGCCCAGGGGCTGGACAAGATGATCGGTCAGGTCCTGCCGCTGGCTCGCAACGCGGACGGTGACAGCTGGCAGAGTGGCCGCTGGTACCTGCGTGACGAGCATTGCCGTCTGGTGCCGGGGGATTCTGCGCTGGGCTATCGATTGCCACTGGCGTCGCAGCCTTGGGTCAAGGCGGCGGAATACCCGTTCATTCACCCGACCGACCATAACCAGGACTTCCCCGAACTGGCCGATAGCGACTCGTTGACCTCAGCGCTCAAGTCCACAGACACGGACGCCGAGCGCGCGCCGAAGATCGATGAGTCGGCTGACTGGCTGACCCGCACGGCGTTGTGTGCCGAAGCGCGCGAAGGGCGGCTGTACCTGTTCATGCCGCCGCTGCAAAAGCTTGAGGAATACCTTGAACTGGTGGCCGTGATCGAAGCGACCGCCGAAGAGCTGCAGTGCCCGGTCCTGCTGGAAGGCTACGAGCCGCCAAGCGATCCGCGGCTGTGCAATTTCCGGATCACCCCGGACCCTGGCGTGATCGAGGTCAACGTGCAGCCTTCGGCGAGCTGGGACGAGCTGGTTGAGCGTACCGAGTTTCTCTATGAACAGGCGCGCCTCACGCGTCTGACCACCGAGAAGTTCATGATCGACGGCCGTCACACCGGCACCGGCGGGGGCAACCATTTCGTGCTGGGCGGCGCGACGCCGGCGGATTCGCCATTTCTGCGGCGTCCGGACCTGCTGCGCAGCCTGATCAGCTACTGGCACAACCATCCTTCGCTGTCGTACCTGTTTTCCGGCCTGTTCATCGGCCCGACGTCCCAGGCACCGCGCATCGACGAGGCGCGCAACGACTCGCTCTACGAGATGGAAATCGCTTTTGCACAGATGCCGAAGCCAGGCGAGGAGGTTGCGCCGTGGGTGGTGGACCGTCTGCTGCGTAACCTGCTGATCGACGTCACCGGCAATACCCACCGTGCCGAGTTCTGCATCGACAAGCTTTACTCGCCCGATGGCGCGACCGGACGTCTGGGGCTGCTGGAGCTGCGTGCGTTCGAGATGCCGCCGCATGCGCGCATGAGCCTGGCGCAGCAGTTGCTGCTGCGCGCGCTGGTGGCGCGCTTCTGGCGTGAACCCTACGCACCCGCGAAGCTGGCGCGCTGGGGCACGCAACTGCATGACCGCTTCATGCTGCCGCACTTCATCGAGCAGGATTTTGCCGATGTGGTCGCCGACCTCAACGCGGCGGGCTACCCGGTGCAGGCCGACTGGTTCTCTGCGCACCTGGAATTCCGCTTTCCGAAAGTGGGCGATTACGCCGTCAACGGTATCGAACTGGAACTGCGTCAGGCGCTGGAGCCCTGGCATGTGCTGGGTGAAGAGGGCTCGGCCGGCGGCGCGGTACGCTACGTCGATTCATCGCTGGAGCGTCTGCAAGTGCATGTCAGCGGGCTGCCGCCGCAGCGCTACGTGCTGACCTGTAACGGTGTGGCAGTGCCTCTGCAGCCGACCGGACGGGCCGGTGAGTTCGTTGCCGGAGTGCGTTATCGCGCCTGGCAGCCGGCCAACTGCCTGCAACCGACCATCGGCGTGCATGCGCCGCTGGTTTTCGATCTGCTCGACACCTGGATGCACCGCTCGCTGGGCGGCTGCGAGTATCATGTCGCCCATCCGGGCGGCCGTAACTACGAAACCTTGCCGGTCAACGCCAACGAAGCGGAAAGCCGTCGCCTGTCACGTTTCTTCCGCATCGGCCATACCCCCGGCAAACTGGACGTTCCGTCGCTCAACATTAACGACGAGCTGCCGATGACGCTGGATATGCGTCTGCATTAAAAAAACAGTGGCTCTGTGCGTCAGATGCACACGGACGTGACATCTGACTGCACTAATCTGAAGTCCTTACGTTGCCTGCCGAGCCTTCCATGCCCGACCTGCTTGACCACTACCCGCTGTCCGAGGGTACTTACCACGAAATGCTCGACGCCGACGGAGCCGTTCGCCCGCACTGGCGTCGTCTGTACGAGCACATGCGGCGCAGCAGCGCTGCGCAACTGATCCAGCGTCAAGCCCTGCTGACCCGGCAGATTCAGGAAAACGGTGTCACCTACAACGTGTATGCCGACCCCAAGGGCGCTGACCGCCCGTGGGAGCTGGACCTGTTGCCGCACATCATTGCAGCGGATGAATGGCAGCACGTGGCGGCAGGGATTGCCCAGCGTGCGCGGCTGCTCAACGCAGTGCTCGCGGACCTTTACGGCCCGCAGACGCTGATCGCCAATGGCCTGTTGCCCGCCGAACTGGTGTTTGGCCACAACAACTTTCTCTGGCCATGTCAGGGCGTGAAGCCCCCTGAAGACACGTTCCTGCACATGTACGCCGTCGACCTGGCGCGCACCCCGGACGGGCGCTGGTGGGTCACTGCCGACCGTACCCAGGCGCCTTCGGGTGCCGGTTATGCACTGGAAAACCGCCAAAGCGTCGCGCGCGCCCTGCCGGAAACCTATCGCGACCTGCAGGTCCGGCACCTGTCGGGTTTCTTCGACGCGTTGCAGCAAACACTGGCCCGTCAGGCGCCAACCAGCAACGAGGCGCCGCTGATCGTCCTGCTGACGCCGGGCCGTTTCAACGAAAGCTACTTCGAGCACTTGTACCTGGCGCGGCAACTGGGCTATCCGCTGGTCGAGGGTGGCGATCTGACGGTGCGCGATGCCACGGTCTACCTGAAAACCCTCAGCGGCTTGCGTCGGGTTCACGCCATCATGCGCCGTCTGGACGATGACTTCTGCGACCCTCTGGAATTGCGTACCGACTCTGCGCTGGGTGTGCCAGGGCTGCTTGAGGCGGTGCGTCAGGGCAATGTGCTGGTCGCCAACGCGTTGGGCAGTGGTGTGCTGGAGTCCCCGGGGCTATTGGGCTTTTTGCCGAAAATCAGTCAGTACCTGTTCGGCGAGGATCTGATCCTGCCCTCGGTGGCGACCTGGTGGTGCGGAGAGCCGCCGGTGCTGGCCCAGGCGCTGGAAAAACTGCCGGATCTGTTGATCAAGCCGGCGTTCCCCTCACAGCATTTCGCGCCGGTGTTCGGCCGTGATCTGAATGAGGAACAGCGCCTCGCACTTGCCCAGCGCATGCAGTCGCGGCCCTATGCCTATGTCGCTCAGGAACTGGCGCAATTGTCCCATGCTCCGGTGCTGCAGGCCGATGGCACCGGTTTGCAGCCGCGCGCCATCGGCATGCGGGTGTATGCAGTGGCCAGCCTTGATGGCTATCGTGTGCTGCCGGGCGGCCTGACCCGAGTGGCCGCCGAAGCCGACGCCGACGTGGTATCGATGCAGCGTGGCGGGGCGAGCAAAGACACCTGGGTGCTGGGCGAGCGCTCGCACCTCGGCGAACCGTGGAAGGGCCAGCGTAAGCTGGGTGTCTACGACTTAATCCGTCGCGACCCTTATCTGCCGTCACGGGTGGTGGAAAACCTGTTCTGGTTCGGACGTTACTGCGAGCGCTGTGACGACAGTGCGCGCCTGCTGCGCATCATGCTGACGCGCTACGTCGACGATGATGACCCTCTCGCGCTGCAAGCCGCCGTTGCGCTGGCCGAGAGCCTGGGCATGCTGCCCGAGGCGCAGGAGGGCGAAGAGCTTAAGGATCGCCTGCTTGTCGCGCTGATGGGCGACGAGTGGCCGTTCAGCCTTCGGGCCAATTTGCAGCGTCTGCAATGGGCCGCTTCGCAAGTGCGTGGCAAGTTATCCAAGGAAAACTGGCAGGCGCTGGTCGAGTTGCAGCGCGAAGCCTTGAGCCTGGAAAGCGAAGAGCCGGATTTTGGCGAGCTGCTGGATTTTCTCAACCGTCTGGTGATGTCGTTGGCGGCGCTGTCCGGTTTTGCGCTGGACGACATGACCCGCGATGAAGGCTGGAGCTTCCTGATGATCGGGCGACGGATCGAGCGCCTGAAATTTCTCAGCACCAGTCTGTCGGCGTTTTTGCGCGGGCTGGTGGTTTTCGAGCGGGCCGGGCTGGAGTGGTTGCTGGAGCTGGGCAACAGCAGCATCACCTATCGCTCGCGCTACATGGCGGTGCCGCATCTGATTCCGGTGCTGGACCTGTTGCTGCTCGACGAGCAGAACCCGCATGCGGTGCTGTTTCAGCTCAAGCTGGTGCAGCGCTCGTTGCGCCGCCTGAACGACGAGTTCGATGCGCCACGCGACAGCAGCCTGTCGGTGTTGGCGCAGCGTCTTGCGGCGTTCGATTTGGGCAGCCTGGAGAATCCTTTGTTTGGCCAGAGCAGTATCGATGCCGTGCTCGACGGGCTGGCGGACTTGCTGCAGAGCATTGGCGACAGCAGTGGCCTGGCGTCCGATCGCCTGGCGTTGCGCCATTTTGCCCACGTCGATGATGTCAGCCAACGCACGGTGTCTGTCTGATGAGCGCTTCCTACCAGATTTTCCATGACACGCATTACAAGTACGACAGCCCGGTTTCGCTGGCCCAGCAACTGGCGCACCTGTGGCCGCGCAGCAGTCCCTGGCAGCGTTGCACCGAGCAGGCGCTGGAGATTCTTCCTGAACCCACTACGCGTCGCGATGAGCTGGATGTGTTCGGCAACCCGCTGACCCGTCTGGCCTTCGAGCGTCCGCACGATGAGTTGCAGGTCAATGCGCGGTTGCGTATCGAGGTGATGGAGAAGCCGTTTCTGGACTTCAATCTGTCGCCGGAATGGGAAGTGACCCGCAGTGCGCTGACGTACAGCGCCAAGCCGATGACCGAGGACATTCTGGAGGCCTGCCGCTATCGCTTCGAATCTCCCTACGTTCACCTGAAGCGCTCGTTCGTCGAGTTCTCGCAGGTCTGTTTCCCGCCGGGCCGCCCGCTATTGCTGTGCGTACAAGCGTTGATGGAAAAGATTTTCGAGGAATTCACCTTCGATGAAGAGGCCACTCAGGTCGCTACGCCGCTGGTGGAGGTGCTGGAGCGGCGGCGGGGCGTGTGTCAGGACTTCGCCCATTTGATGCTGGCGTGTCTGCGCTCCCGTGGCCTGGCAGCGCGCTATGTGAGCGGCTATCTGCTCACCCAGCCGCCGCCGGGCCAGCCCCGGCTGATCGGTGCCGATGCCTCGCACGCCTGGGTCTCGGTATTCTGCCCGGCCTCTGGCTGGGTCGATTTTGACCCCACCAACAATGTGCAGCCTGCGCTGGAGCACATCAGCCTGGCCTGGGGGCGCGATTTCTCCGATGTCTCGCCGTTGCGTGGCGTGATTCTGGGCGGCGGCACGCATGATCCTGAGGTGCGGGTCACGGTGATGCCGGTCAGCGGCTAATTACCGGGTCCCGTGAATCGTTCTTCAAAAGGGCGCTCTCTCGCGAGCGTCCGCGGGACCATTTGACGCACGTTCTTGGAACCCCGGCCCTGATCGGGCACTCTCTTCTTACATCAGTTTTACGTTAATCAAGTCCTGCCCTGGAGATTCAAATGATTCGCAAGCTTTTAGCGATTTCGCTGTTGTCGTTGGCCAGTGGTCAATTGCTGGCTGCCGAGTGCTCGGTCACAGTCGATTCGACCGATCAAATGATGTACGACACCAAAGCCATTGAGATCGACAAGAGCTGCAAGGAATTCACCGTCAACCTGACTCACTCCGGCAGCCTGCCGAAAAATGTCATGGGCCATAACTGGGTGCTGGGCAAAAAAGCCGACACCCAGGCAATCGTTACCGACGGCATGGCGGCGGGCATCGACAAGGACTATTTGAAGCCGGACGACAGCCGCGTCATCGCCCACACCAAAGTGATCGGCGCTGGCGAAAAGGATTCGGTGACCTTTGACGTGTCGAAGCTCGACCCGGCACAGGAATACCAGTTCTTCTGCACATTCCCCGGGCACATCAGCATGATGAAAGGCGCTGTGACCCTGAAGTAACGACAGGTCTCCGGAGCGTCTGAGAGTATCGTTCCTCACGCTCCGCGTGGGAGTGCCGTTCGTGACGCTCTGCGTCACAGATCTGAGCCGCTGCGCACATTCAGGATCGGACGCGGAGCGTCCAGAACTGCATGCCGACGCAGAGCGTCGGCACGATAACCAGCAATGAGCGTCACAAATCCGTGCCGCGCAGATCACTCACGGCGCGTACGGCAACTCGCGTTTGTGCTGGGTCTTGGCGTAGGTTTCGCAAATGATCCGGAAGGCTTCCTCGCGTACCGGCTCGCCGTGCAGGAAGGCGTCGATCTCGGCGTAGGTCACGCCGTGCGAGGCTTCGTCCGGTTTGCCGGGTGACAAGTCCTCCAGGTCCGCAGTCGGCACTTTTTCGACCAGTGATTCCGGTGCGCCGAAATGGCGGGCGATGGCGCGTACCTGGTTTTTCACCAGACCGCTCAACGGTGCCAGGTCGCATGCGCCGTCGCCGAACTTGGTGAAGAAACCCATCACCGCTTCGGCCGCGTGATCGGTGCCGATCACCAGCCCATGGTAAGCACCGGCGACGGTGTACTGCGCGACCATGCGCATGCGCGCCTTGGTGTTGCCGAGCACGAAGTCCACCGAGGTCGCTGGAAGCCCGTCGAAGGCCTTCACCTCGGCGGCCAGGGCCTTGACGCTGCTGCCGATGTTGATGGTATGGCGCTCGTCCGGCTCGATGAAGTCGACAGAGGCCTGGGCTTCGTGCTCATCGGCCTGCACCACATAAGGCAGACGCACCGCGATAAAACGGTAGGCGTTGTCACCCGTGCTTTCACGCAGTTCCTTGACCGCACGCTGGGCGAGCAGACCGGACGTCAGCGAGTCGACCCCGCCGCTGATGCCGAGCACCAGCGTCTTGAGCCGTGCGTTCTGCAGGCACTCCTTGATGAAGTTGACGCGGCGGGCGACCTCGGCCTGCAGCGCGTTCTGGTCCGCGAAAGGTGGCTGGACCTTGAGCTGTTCAGCAATCTGGCGCTGTACGGCGTGCATGATTCACTCCTCGTAGATAGGACAATTCAAGCGGGTTTTTCCGGGCTCGGCAAATTCGGCACCTTGAACACATGCCGCAGGTAGGCGACAAAGTTCGGGTCCTTGCACTGCGTCTTGCCGGGTTCGTCAGAGATTTTCGCCACGGCCTGACCGGCGCACGCCGTCATTTTCAATACCATGTTCATCGGCGCAATGCCGGGGATGTCGGCCGTCAGGTTGGTGCCGATCCCGAAGCTGACATTGATGCGTCCGCGCAACGCACGAAAGATATCGAGCGCCTTGGGCAGGTTAAGCCCATCGGAAAACACCAGGGTCTTGCTCATCGGGTCGATACCGAGCTTCTGGTAATGCGAGATGCATTTTTCGGCCCACTTCACCGGGTCGCCCGAATCATGGCGCAGACCGTCGAACAGCTTGGCGAAGTACAGATCGAAGTCGTTCAGGAAAGCATCGGTGGTGATGCAGTCGGTCAGCGCGATCCCCAGCAGGCCGCGATATTCGCGGACCCAGCAATCGAGCGCGGCAATCTGACTGTCGATCAGGCGCGGTCCCAGCTGCTGATGCGCCATGATCCATTCGTGGGCCATGGTGCCCAAGGGTTTCAGATCAAGCTGACGGGCCAGATGCACATTGCTGGTGCCGACGAACTGACCTGGGAAGTCGTTTTTCAGGACGCCAAGCATTTCTTCCTGCACGCGGTAGGAAAACCGCCGACGCGTGCCGAAGTCTGCCACTTTCAGCTCGGCCAGTTCGTCCGTCGTGGCATGCGTGGTCAGCCACTCGAACTTGTCATACAGACGATTCCGCGCCTGACTCAGCAGGGTGTCCGGGTAACGATGCCGGTTGCGCACTTCGCTGACGATGGCCAGCAGCGGCACTTCAAACAGGATGACGTGCAGCCACGGTCCGTGCAGGCGAATGCACAGTTCGTCATTCTCGATGGTGGTTTTCACGTAGCGGGTATTGAAGCGGAACAGCCCGAGAAAGCGCAGGAAATCCGGTTTGATGAAGGTGATGCGCTCCAGAAAAGCCAGGTGTTCGGGGCTCAGCGACAGCTCGCACAGCAGCTCGATCTGGTGCTTGATTTCATCCAGATAGGGGCGAAGGTCCTCCCCGTTGCGGCAACGAAACTCCCACTCGACGTCCACGTTCGGGTAGTTGTGCAGGACGGCCTGCATCATGGTCAGCTTGTAGAAATCGGTATCGAGCAGGCTTTGCACGATGCGATTGGAAAAGGCGCTCTCGCTCATTGAATCAGGCTCTCCAGAGCAGCCGGATAAAGTGGGGCGCGTGACTTCCTGTCTGTCACCATGGAAGGCTCACGGCCGGATGGGTGTGCATTGTCGCCCTTAAGCGGGGGGTTGATCCAACTGTTCCAGCATCCACTGTAGAAAAACCCGGATTTTGGGCACGTCGGCGGTGTGTTCCGGATAGGACAGGTAGTAGGCGCTGTTAGTGCTGGGCAATGCGTAATCCCAGGCAATCACCAGTTTGCCCTCGGCCAGTTCCTCCTCGACCAGAAAGCGCGGCAGCAGCGCAACACCGCAGCCGACCTGGGCTGCGCGGATACACATATAGAAGGTTTCAAAGCGTGGCCCGTGATAGCTGTGGTCGGTGTGATAGCCCTGGCTTTCGAACCATTCATGCCAGGCTTCGGGGCGGAAGGCATTCTGCAGCAGGACCAGCTCGCTCAGTTGGGTCGGGTCGCCAAGCGGCTCGTCGGGCAGGCTTTCGGGGGCGCACACCGGCACCAGTTCCTCGCCGAACAACTTCACGCTTTCGGCACCGGGCATGGCCGCCTGGCCGAAATAGAACGACACGTCGCAGCGGCCCTTGATCAGGTCATCGGACTCCTGCTCGTTGATCAGGTCCAGGTGAATGTGCGGGTGACGCAAGCGCCAGCCCTTGAGGCGCGGCACCAGCCAGCGGGCGCCGAATGTCGACGGGGTGGACACCCGCAGCACTTCGGTCTCTCCGCCATAGGAGCGCAGGAAGTGGGTGGACATCTCGATCTGGGTCAGGATCTTGCGCACTTCGGCCAGGTACAGCGCCCCGGCTGGCGTCAGTTGCAGACGGCGGCGCACGCGCTGAAACAGCAGGTGCTGAACCAGCTCTTCGAGTTGCGCGACCTGCTTGCTGACAGCGCTCTGGGTCAGGTTGAGTTCTTCTGCTGCGCGCGTGAAGCTCAGGTGCCGGGTCACTGCCTCAAAGCATTGCAATGCGGCTATCGAGGGCAGATGACGTTTGTTCAGCATGATGACTTCTCTGTTTGCGGCGCGAAGGGGCTGGCGTAAGCAATATGAATTATCGGAATGATATCTCGCTTAAAGGTCGTTTGTCGGGCGTATGCAGGGACGTTATTACTGGCGTCGCGTGACGCGCGTTTCAGATCTGACGATGGCTGCGGCAGGTCGCGTTTAATCCGCGAGCCTCAAATGGTGCGTCTCGTAGCGTTCGCGCACCGGGCGTGTGCAATTCGGTGACGTGTGCTGTTACAGGTGGGTTGCCCATCACGGCATGCGCTGGTTGCTACTCGAGTGCGCTTGGGTTGCTCTTTTCTCGTCCGGGGTTGCACCTTGCGCGCTCGAAGCAACCAGAGTGCCCTGTTGCGCGGCGTTGCATGATGGATCGACACGAAAAATGCGACATCTCCTTCAACTAAAAAGCGATGGCACGCGCCTTGCTCTGAGCAACTCTGTATCTGTTCGATCATGAAAGTGCCAACTAAAAAAATATCCTCAGGAGCACCACTTATGTCGCATACGTTTTACAGGAAAGGTTTTCTGGCAATGGCAGTGGCTACTGCATTGGGCGTGTCTTCGTTTGCACAGGCGGACGTGAAAATCGGCGTAGCGGGCCCAATGACCGGCGCGAATGCGTCGTTTGGTCAGCAGTACATGAAGGGCGCGCAGGCAGCAGCCGACGCGATCAATGCGGCAGGTGGTGTCAACGGGGAGAAAATCGTACTGGTCGCGGGCGATGACGCCTGTGAGCCGAAACAGGCCGTCGCCGTTGCGAACCGCTTGGTGGATCAGGAAAAAGTGATTGGTGTAGTCGGTCACTTCTGCTCGTCGTCGACCATCCCTGCTTCGGAGATCTACGGCGATGCTGGCGTTATTGCCATTACGCCAGGCTCGACCAACCCGGCCGTGACCGAACGTGGCCTGAAAGAGATGTTCCGCATGTGCGGTCGGGACGACCAGCAGGGTATCGTTGCCGGCGACTACATCGTCGACGTGCTCAAAGGCAAGAAAGTCGCCGTTATCAACGACAAGGACACTTACGGTAAGGGCCTCGCTGACGCAACGGCCAAGCAACTGACCGCGCGTGGCGTCAAGCCGATCCTCGAAGAGGGTCTGACCCGTGGCGAGAAAGATTTCAGTGCGCTGGTGACGAAGATTCGTTCGGTGGGCGCTGACGTCGTGTACTTCGGCGGTCTGCACCCGGAAGCCGGTCCACTGGTTCGGCAGATGCGCGAGCAAGGCCTCAAGGACGTCAAGTTCATGTCCGATGATGGTGTCGTGACCGACGAGTTGGTGACCACTGCAGGTGGCGCACAGTACGTCGATGGCGTGTACATGACCTTCGGCGCTGACCCGCGCGCATTGCCGGACAGCAAGGCTGTCGTAGACCAGTTCCGCAAGGCCGGTTACGAGCCTGAAGGCTACACCCTCTACGCGTACGCTTCGGTACAGGCCCTGGCGGCCGGTTTCAATGGTGCCAAGTCCAACAAGGGGGACGCAGCCGCCGTCTGGCTCAAGGCCAACCCGGTCAAGACCGTCATGGGTGAAAAAGCCTGGGATGCCAAGGGTGACCTGAAAGTCTCCGACTACGTGGTTTACCAGTGGGACGCCGCCGGCAAATACAAGCAACTCGAAAAGCAGAAGTGAGATAAACCTCGCGTCGGCCCTGCGCGTCAGGCGCTGACCCGATGATGGGCTCGCCCAGGAGCGAGCCTGCATCTCTTTTATCGTTTTCGGACCTGTCGGTCATGCCTCACGAGGGTGTGACTGACGGGGTGCTGAGCTGCCTTTTTGTGTGAGCGTGCGTGATGGATGGAATCTTCCTGCAACAAATGGTCAACGGACTCACTCTCGGGTCTGTCTACGGCCTCATCGCCATCGGCTATACGATGGTCTACGGCATCATCGGCATGATTAACTTCGCCCATGGCGACGTGTACATGATTTCTGCCTACCTGGCCGCCATCGGCCTTGCGGTTCTGTCTTTCTTCGGAGTGGAATCCTTTCCGTTCCTGATTCTCGGTACGCTGATCTTCACCATTGTGGTCACTGGCGTTTACGGCTTCGTCATCGAGCGTGTGGCGTACAAGCCACTGCGCAACTCGACCCGTCTGGCGCCGCTGATCAGCGCCATCGGCATTTCCCTGATCCTGCAGAACTACGCGCAGATCAGCCAGGGCGCGCGCCAGCAAGGCGTGCCGACGCTGCTCGAAGGTGCGTGGCGCTTTGAAGTCGGCAGCGGCTTCGTGCAGATCACCTACACCAAGATCTTCATCCTCATTGCCGCCTTCGTCGGCATGGGCGTGCTGACCTACATCATCAAGTACACCAAGCTTGGCCGCATGTGCCGGGCCACGCAGCAAGACCGCAAGATGGCCTCGATCCTCGGCATCAACACCGACCGGGTCATTTCCTATGTGTTCATCATCGGCGCTGCCATGGCTGCGCTGGCCGGTGTGCTGATCACCATGAATTACGGCACGTTCGACTTCTATGCCGGCTTCATCATCGGCATCAAGGCGTTTACTGCGGCCGTGCTGGGCGGGATCGGTTCGTTGCCGGGTGCCATGCTGGGCGGTTTGATCCTGGGGGTTGCCGAGTCGCAGTTCTCCGGTCTGATCAACTCCGATTACAAAGACGTGTTCAGTTTCGGCCTGCTGGTGCTGATCCTGATTTTCCGTCCCCAAGGCCTGCTGGGTCGCCCACTCGTGGCGAAGGTATAAGTATGTCCGCTCCTGTTGCTGTTCCTGTTTCCAAGCCTGTTGAAATCAAGAAGAGTCTGATCGATGCCGTGGTTGCCGGGTTGCTGGCGCTGATCGTGTTCGGCCCCATCGTCGGGATCGTGCTCGATGGCTACAGCTTCAACCTGCAGCCGACCCGCGTGGCCTGGCTGGTGGGCGTGGTCATGATCGGTCGCTTTCTGATCAGTCTGTTTCTGCAAACACCCAGAGGCCTGCGTGTTTCCCAGAGTTTCGAAAGCTCCGACTCCGGCGTGCATGTGCTCAAACCGGATCATCGATCGAGCCTGTACTGGATCATTCCGCTGCTGATCGTGATTGCCATCGTGTTCCCGATCTTCGCCAACAAGTACATTCTGACCGTGGTCATCCTCGGCCTGATCTACGTGCTGCTGGGCCTGGGTCTGAACATCGTGGTCGGTCTGGCGGGGCTGCTCGACCTTGGCTACGTGGCGTTTTACGCCATCGGTGCTTATGGTCTGGCGCTGGGCTATCAGTATCTGGGTCTGGGCTTCTGGTCGGCTTTACCGCTGGCGGCGATTGCGGCGGCGCTGGCCGGATGCATTCTCGGCTTCCCGGTGCTGCGCATGCATGGCGACTATCTGGCCATCGTGACCCTCGGGTTCGGCGAGATCATTCGCCTGGTGCTGAACAACTGGCTGTCGTTCACCGGCGGTCCGAACGGTGTGCCGGTGCCCGCGCCCACCTTCCTCGGGCTGGAATTCGGCCGACGCGCCAAGGATGGCGGGGTGCCGATCCATGAATATTTCGGCTTCGATTACAACCCGGACCTGAAATTCATCTTCATCTACGCCGTGCTGTTCCTCGTCGTGCTGGCGGTGTTGTTCATCAAGCATCGCCTGACCCGCATGCCGATCGGGCGTGCCTGGGAAGCCTTGCGCGAAGACGAGATCGCCTGTCGTTCGATGGGCCTCAATCACGTGCTGGTCAAACTGTCGGCGTTCACGATTGGCGCATCGACCGCAGGCCTTGCCGGGGTGTTTTTTGCCAGCTACCAGGGCTTCGTCAACCCGACCTCGTTCACCTTTTTCGAGTCGGCGCTGATTCTGGCGATTGTGGTGCTGGGCGGCATGGGCTCGACCGTCGGTGTAGTGATCGCCGCGTTCGTGCTGACCGTTGCGCCTGAGCTGCTGCGCAGCTTCTCCGAGTACCGCGTGCTGCTGTTCGGGATTCTCATGGTGCTGATGATGATCTGGCGACCACGCGGCCTGATTCGCATCAGCCGCACCGGGGTGCAACCGCGCAAAGGCGCGCTGGTGACAGAGAGGGCTGCGCGATGAGCACTGAAGTGATTCTCTCCGTCGAGCACCTGATGATGCACTTTGGCGGCATCAAGGCCCTCAGCGACGTCAGCCTCAAGGTCCGTCGCAATTCGATCTTCGCCCTGATCGGCCCCAACGGTGCGGGCAAGACCACGGTCTTCAACTGCCTGACCGGTTTCTACAAGGCCACTGGCGGACGCATCGAGCTGCACACCCGTGGCAAGACCACCAACGTGATCAGGCTGTTGGGCGAACCGTTCCAGGCGACCGACTTCGTGTCGCCAAAAAGCTTCCTCAGCCGGGTGTACTACAAGATGTTCGGCGGCACCCATCTGGTCAACAGGGCAGGGCTGGCGCGCACGTTCCAGAACATTCGTCTGTTCAAGGAAATGTCGGTGGTCGAAAACCTGCTGGTCGCCCAGCACATGTGGGTCAACCGCAGCCTGATCAGCGGGATTCTGAATACCAGGGGCTATCGCAAGGCCGAAGAGGACGCGCTGAATACCGCGTTCTACTGGCTGGAGGTGGTCGATCTGGTGGACTGCGCCAACCGTCTGGCTGGCGAGTTGTCCTACGGGCAGCAACGCCGTCTGGAGATTGCGCGAGCCATGTGCACGCGGCCGCAGGTGATCTGCCTGGATGAGCCTGCTGCCGGTCTCAACCCGCAGGAAACCGAGGCACTCAGCGGCATGATCCGCCTGCTGCGTGACGAGCACGACATGACCATCGTGCTGATCGAGCACGACATGGGCATGGTCATGGGGATTTCCGACGATATTGTGGTGCTCGACCATGGCAACGTGATTGCGATGGGCGGGCCGGAACAGATCCGTAACGATCCTAAGGTGATCGCTGCGTATCTGGGCGCTGATGAAGAGGAGCTGGTATGAGCAAGCCGATCCTCGAACTGAAAGAGATCGATGTGTTTTACGGGCCGATTCAGGCCCTGAAGAAAGTCTCGCTGCACATCAATGAGGGTGAAACGGTGAGCCTGATCGGCTCCAACGGCGCGGGCAAGTCCACGCTGCTGATGTCGATCTTCGGTCAGCCGCGCGCGGCCAGCGGGCAGATCATCTATCAGGGCACCGACATCACCCAGAAGTCCTCGCATTACATCGCCTCCAACGGCATTGCGCAGTCGCCGGAAGGGCGGCGGGTCTTTCCCGACATGTCGGTCGAAGAAAACCTGATGATGGGCACCATTCCGATTGGCGACAAGCATTCGGCCGAAGACATGCAGCGCATGTTCGAGCTGTTCCCCAGGCTCAAGGAACGCCGCAATCAGCGCGCCATGACCATGTCCGGAGGCGAGCAGCAAATGCTCGCCATCGCCCGCGCGCTGATGAGTCGTCCGAAACTGCTGCTGCTCGATGAGCCAAGCCTGGGTTTGGCCCCGATCATCGTCAAACAGATCTTCTCTACCCTGCGTGAACTGGCAGCCACGGGCATGACGATATTCCTGGTCGAGCAGAACGCCAACCATGCGCTCAAGCTGTCCGACCGCGCCTATGTCATGGTCAATGGCGAGATCCGCCTGTCCGGCACCGGGAAGGAATTGCTGGTAAATGAAGAGGTAAGGAACGCTTATCTGGGCGGGCATTGAGTTCGTCAAAACCCTGCCGTTTTCTTCGCGCGCCCCGGATGCTCAAACATCCGGGGCGCGGTCGTATGCAATTGTGGAAAACAATTTTGGCGCGCCTGATAAGTGCGACATAAAACCGCTGCAAATGGTTGTTTTGTCACCGTTTTGACTTGTTCAGGTTTACTGTGGAACCGGCTGTTAATAACTTGGGAGTATTTACCTGCAGGCCTTTATGCGTAAGGCCTGTAGAAGAGTGGTTAAATTTCGTACAGAGGTTTTCGGCCGGCTTTATGGGGCATTTGTCAACTGTATTGGGGCTGGTCGTTCATACAGGTTTTACAGGCGAACAGCCTGTGGATAAGTCTGTTAACAAGCCTTGGAAAGACTGCCCCGGACGTTATAGGGTCTGGGCTACAGGCCATCACCGTTTTCTGACGCTTTCAACCCTCTTGGCAGTGTCGGGCAAAGTCAAGGGAAAAACTTCGCCTGATACGCTGCAGGCCCCGAAACACGTGATGTTCAGCGTTACTGACTTGCCCCCAGAGATTGTGGGTCTGACTGTGGATAAGGTGGGCAAAAGTGCCTGTGAGGCCCGTAGCGCAAGGCTCGCTCCGGGTTGGTTGTTTTTTGTACAAATACACTGGGTTGTTGCATCGATGTCCCGCTGACGGGCATTCTGCTGCCCTTGCCAGAAACTTATTAACAGGCAGCGCCGTTTGTGCGCCATGTCAGGAGAATGAAATGACTTCCACTGTATTCATCACGGGCGCCACTTCCGGTTTTGGCGAGGCGTGTGCCCGCCGTTTCGCCGAGGCAGGCTGGTCGCTGGTGCTGACCGGTCGACGCAAGGACCGCCTTGACGCCCTGAGCGCCGAGCTGTCGAAGCAGACCAAGGTGCATACGCTGGTGCTGGATGTGCGTGACCGCAAGGCGATGGAGAGCGGCATTGCAGGTTTGCCTGAAGAGTTCGGCAGCATTCGCGGGCTGATCAACAATGCCGGCCTGGCGCTGGGAATCGATCCTGCACCCAAGTGCGATCTGGATGACTGGGACACCATGATCGATACCAACGTCAAAGGTCTGGTCTACACCACGCGTCTGCTGCTGCCACGCCTGATCGCGCATGGTCGCGGCGCGAGCATCGTCAACCTGGGTTCGGTCGCCGGTAACTACCCGTATCCGGGCGGTAACGTCTACGGTGGCACCAAGGCCTTTGTCGGGCAGTTCTCGCTGAACCTGCGCAACGATCTGATCGGCACCGGCGTGCGCGTCACCAACCTTGAGCCGGGGCTGTGCGAGAGCGAGTTTTCGCTGGTACGTTTCGGTGGTGATCAGGCCAAGTACGACGCCACCTACGCAGGTGCCGAGCCGATTCAGCCTCAGGACATCGCCGACACCATCTTCTGGATCATGAACACACCAGCCCACGTCAACATCAACAGCCTGGAACTGATGCCTGTCAGCCAGACCTGGGCCGGCTTTGCGATTGACCGCAACCGCGGTTGATTGACGTGCTGATCGGGCCGCGCAGCTGCGGCCCGATCAGCTGTCTGCCGGCGTTGGCGGCGGGAATGCGCTGACGAAGCGATTTTCGACGAAATCCGCCAGGCCGATGTAGCAAGTGGCCAAGTGGTAGGGCGTGGTCGACGGCATGTCGCTACGGCTGACCCTGCCATCGGGCTCGACGCACTCGTTCCAGCCCCTGGCATGCAGAAAGCGCTGCTCGAAGGCCGACAGTTGCTGAGTCAAGGCCGCTTCGCAGTCCGGGCGCAGGGCCATGGCCCGCAAGTATTCCGCCTGGGCCCAGATACGCTGGGTGGCATCGCGCACCGTACCCTCGAGCGCCAGCATCGCCGTCACCGCCCCGCTGTGTGGATCGACGCCCTGCGCCTGGGCGTAGGCGAACGCGCGGGTCATGGATTCATGCAGCTCGCGCCCGTGCAGTTCCGGCGACGATTGCAGCAGGAAGAACCATTCGAACTGATGACCTGGCTCGTACCAGTTATCCACAGCGCCCAGAGGCTTCTCCAGCATCACGCCGGTTGCCGTATCGACGAAACGGCGTTGCATGTGGATAACCAGCGCGTCCAGTGCCGCCTGCGTGGCAGGGTCGGCACGCACCGACAGGGTGGCCAGAAAGGCCTCTGCCAGGTGCATCAAGGGGTTTTGCAGCGGTCCGGTGCCCAATACCGACCAGTCTTCATCGAGCTGCGCCTCGTACAGCCCGCCGTCGTCGGCAAAGCGTTCTGCCACAACGTTAAGCGCTGCGTTGAGCACCGACTCTGCCAGCGGGTCCTGCACTTTCGCCCAGTAATGCGCGCAGGCAAAAATAATGAAGGCGTGGGTGTAGAGGTCCTTGCGGCGATCCAGCGGCTTGCCCTGTGGATCGATGCTGTAGAACCAGCCGCCATGCTCGGCATCGTGGAAGTGCTGTTGCAGAGAACGGAACAATTCGCCGGCCCGCGCCCGTGCCCCCGGCACTTGTGCGTGACCGATGAGGCTGGAAAACAGAAACAGCTGACGCGCACATGCCATGGCGCGATAGCGTTGCGGCGGCAACGGTTGATCACTCGCGTCGAGTGCTTCGTAGGGCAATGCCAGTTTCGCGTTCCACCCAGGACCCTGCCACAGCGGAACGACGACCTGCATGAAGTGCTGCTGCAAGGCGGCGAACAACGAGGTCAATTCAGGCGTGGAGGCGGAGCGGGTCACATGAGGCATCGGCTGGCATCGCGGCAGTGTCGAAGTGCGCAGCATGTTATCAGGATTGCTGCACGAAGACGGGTGATGATCGTTCCTCACGCCAGGCGCGTGAGGAACCTCTGGCAGTCAGCCAATCAGCGCCAGTCGCTCGTTGATCGCGGCTTCGATCCCTTGGGCATCCAGGCCGCACTCGGTGAGCATCTGCGCAGGCTTGGCGTGCTCGACGTAGACATCCGGCAGGCCCAGGTGCAATACCGACTTGAGGATATTGGCGCGTGCCAGGAACTCGCTGACCGCAGCACCGGCGCCGCCCATGACGGCGTTTTCTTCCAGTGTGACCAGCAACTCGTGATTGGCGGCAGCTTCGCTCACCAAGGCTTCGTCCATTGGTTTGACGAAGCGCATGTCGATCACTGTTGCGTCGAGCTTCTCGGCCACCACCAACGCCTCGGCCAGTTGCACGCCGAACGCCAGTATCGCAACGCCCTGGCCTTGACGCCGCACAACGCCCTTGCCGATCTCGACCGGTTCAAGATTGGCCTCGATCACCGCATTAGGGCCGGTGCCGCGTGGGTAGCGTACTGCCGCAGGGCCGGTATGCAGGTAACCGGTGCTGAGCAGCTTGCGCAGTTCGTTTTCATCGCTAGGCGTCATCACCAGCATGCCGGGGATGCAGCGCAGGTAGGAGAGGTCGAAGCTGCCTGCGTGAGTCGGGCCGTCTTCGCCTACCAGTCCGGCGCGGTCGATGGCGAACAGCACGTCGAGGTTCTGTACAGCGACGTCGTGGATCAGCTGATCGTAACCACGCTGCAGGAAGGTCGAATAGATCGCCACCACCGGCTTGCTGCCTTCGCAGGCCATACCGGCTGCCAGGGTCACTGCGTGTTGTTCGGCGATGGCCACGTCGAAGTAACGCTCGGGGAAGCGTTCGCTGAACGCGACCAGGTCCGAACCTTCCTTCATCGCGGGCGTGATGCCGACCAGCCGTGCGTCAGCGTCGGCCATGTCACAGATCCACTGGCCGAACACGCCGGAGTATTTCGGTGCGCTGATCTTTTTCTGCGCGGCAGGCGCATTCAGCGGCTCGAGCTTGGTGATGGCGTGATAGCCGATCGGATCGACTTCGGCCGGCTCGAAACCCTTGCCCTTTTTGGTCACCACATGCAGAAACTGCGGGCCTTTCAGGTCACGCATGTTGCGCAGGGTGGCGATCAGGGTCGGCAGGTCGTGGCCGTCGATAGGACCGATATAGTTCCAGCCCAGCTCTTCGAAGAGCGTGCCCGGGACCAGCATGCCTTTGGCGTACTCCTCGGTGCGCCGCGCGATTTCCCAGGCACCGGGAAGGCGCGAAAGCACCTTCTTGCTGCCTTCACGCATGCTGCTGTAGGTGCGGCTGGAAAGAATCTTGGCCAGGTAATTCGACAGCCCGCCGACATTGCGCGAGATCGACATGTCGTTGTCGTTGAGGATCACCAGCATGTCGGCGGCTACTTCCGGCGCGTGGTTCAGCGCTTCGAAGGCCATACCGGCAGTCAGCGCTCCGTCGCCGATCACGGCAATCGATTTGCGCTCGCTGCCCTGCAGGCGCGAGGCAATCGCCATGCCCAGCGCGGCGCTGATCGAGGTGCTGGAGTGCCCGACACCAAAGGTGTCGTACTCGCTTTCGCTGCGACGCGGAAAGGCCGCAACCCCGTCCTTCTGGCGCAGGGTGGACATGCGCGCACGACGGCCGGTGAGGATCTTGTGCGGATAGGCTTGATGACCCACGTCCCACACCAGACGGTCGTCCGGGGTGTCGAAAACGTAATGCAGCGCGATGGTCAGCTCGATGACCCCGAGACCGGCACCAAAATGCCCTCCGGTCTGGCCAACGGAATACAGCAATTCCAGGCGCAGCTCATCGGCCAGGGTTTCCAGCTCGGCTTCGCCCAGACGGCGCAGGCCGTGCGGGGTATCGGCTCGGTCGAGCAACGGCGTGACCGGGCGCTCGCGTGGGATCTCTTTGAACGTCGTGGGCATCAGGCGAATCGTTATAAGTAAAAGAGGCGGCAGTTTACCTTATGCATCGTACGCTGCCCATGAAGTGAGTCGGCGGATGATCTGCCGACTGACATGTGTAATGACTGAGACCACGATAAAGCGTGGTTGATTCAGCGGATTTTCCGGTTCGGGTGACAGTGATCAGTGGCGACGTTCGACGATATAGAGCGCCAGCTGGCGCAGCGGCTCTGCGGCGGCATCGAACGGGCTCAGCGCCAGAAGCGCCTGATCACGCAGTTCCAGTGCGTAGTGTTTGGCCGCTTCCAGGCCCAGCAGCGCCGGGTAGGTCGGCTTGTCGCGGGCGATGTCGGCACCCTGGCGCTTGCCGAGGGTCGCGGTATCGCTTTCGACATCGAGAATGTCGTCCTGAACCTGAAAAGCCAGGCCGATTGCACGCGCGTAGACCTGCAGAGCATCGAGCCGCGGCTGATCGGCGTGACCGCTGGCCAGTGCGCCCAGCCGGACGCTGGCTTCGATCAATGCACCGGTCTTGTGGCGATGCATGTATTCCAGCGCGACCTGATCGAGCTTCACCCCCACTGAACCCAGATCGATAGCCTGACCACCCACCATGCCCGCCGGTCCGGCCGCAGTCGCGAGGGCGGTGACCATCTGCAGACGCGTCTCGGCATCGCGTGACGTCAGGTGGGGGGCGAGCAGGGCCGTGAAGGCCAGGCTCTGCAGGCCGTCACCGGCGAGAATCGCGCAGGCTTCATCGAAGGCCTTGTGTGTGGTCGGCTGGCCGCGACGCAGGTCGTCGTCGTCCATTGCCGGCAAATCGTCATGTACCAGCGAGTAGGCATGAATCAGTTCAACGGCACAGGCGGCGCCGTTGGCATCCTCGGCTACACCGCCCAGTGCTTCGCAGGCGGCATACGCGAGCAGCGGGCGCACGCGCTTGCCGCCGTTCATCACGCTGTAGCGCATGGCTTGGTAGAGGCGTTCGAGCTCAGGGCCCGGAGCCTTGAACAGCCCGTCGAGTGCTGCGTTGACGCGAGTCTGGCTTTGCGCTTGATAGCTCGCGATCATTCGGGGAGTTCCGCATCGTCGAACGGCTCTTCGCTCAGCTCGCCATCGCGTTCCAGCAATACCTGAACCTTCTGCTCGGCCTGGGTGAGGGCGCTCTGGCAGTCGCGGGTAAGGCGTACACCTTGCTCGAAGGCGGTCAGGGAGTCTTCCAGCGACAACTCGCCATTCTCCAACCGCTCTACCAGCGCTTGCAGATCAGCGAGTGACTGTTCGAAATCCAGTGCAGCTTTCTTGCGGGCCATGAGGGCATTTCCGGTAGAGGTTAAACCGGGCGACACTAGCAGAGCGATGGCGTCTGGGCAAATTGCGGCGACGGAGCCGCGCTCTTCAAGCGCCTGCCGGGGTCAACCTGCGGCAAACCCGTTGCGCAGGTCTGCGATCAGGTCTTCCGGACTTTCCAGGCCGACCTGCAGCCGCAACATCGGCCCTGCGCCGCGCTCGGGACCGTGTTGTTCGACTTCCGTGATGAGGCTTTCAAACCCACCCCAGGAGTAGCCGACGCCGAACAGTTTCAACGCGCCGGTAAAGCGATCCAGCACCTGCCGGTCGGTGGTATTGAATTCAAAACTGAGCAAGCCGTTGCAGCCATGGAAGTCGCGCTTCCAGATCGCGTGCCCCGGATCGTCCGGCAACGCAAGATAGAGCACGCGGGCAACCTGGGGCTGGGCGTGCAGCCATTGTGCGATCTGCAGCGCGTGACGCTCATGCATGGCCATGCGCGCCGCCAGACTGCGGGCGCCACGCAGCACCAGATAGGCATCATCGGGGCTGACGGTATTGCCCACGGCGGTGTTCATGGTTTTCAGGGCATGCCAGTGCGCTTCGGTGGTGCTGACGCTGCCCATCATAACGTCGGAGTGGCCGGCCACGTACTTGGTCAGGGCCATCAGCGAAATGTCCGCGCCCAGCTCCAGCGGCTTGAACAAAACCCCCGAGCCCCAGGAGTTATCCACAGCCAGTAGCAGATTCCTTGCTTTGCACAGCTGTGACAGGGCAGGCAGGTCACACATGTCGAATGTCAGCGAGCCGGGCACCTCGGCATAGATCATCCGGGTGTTGGCCTTGATCAGCGATTCCACGTTACTGCCGTCGGCCGCGTAGAAATCGAACTGGATGTCGAAGGCGGTCAGCATGGTTTTCGCCAGCCGCCGAACAGGGCCATAGACCGATTCGGTGATCAGGGCATGATCGCCGGGACGCAGAAACGATTGAAACATCTGCGCCACTGCGGCCAGCCCGGTCGGGTACAGGCAGGTGCCGTGTGCGCCTTCGAGCTCGGAGATCAGGTCCTGCAAGGCAAACGCAGTCGGGTTGCCGTTGGCGCCGTAAGTCAGCGAGCGCTCAGGCCCCGCTGTGCGAATTTCCGCCTGCCGCAAGCTTTCCAGACTGTCGAACAGCACCGTACTGAGGCGCACGACGGGTGGGTTGACCGCAATCCCGGGCCCGCTGCTGGCACTGCGGCCGCTCTGCGACAGGGCGGTGTGGGCACGAGGGTCTTTGTCTTGCGGCATTGGAGGCTCCGGGTGGAAAAGGCTTGCAGGCTGCGGCTCAGGTACCCGCAAGCGTAATGCATCGTGCGCCTGGCAGGTATCACTGATCGTTCAACACAGCGCTCGCGTAGAATTCATGCAGTTTCGCTTGCAGTAACTGTCTGTCCGGCAGGCGGGTCTGGTACTCGGCAATCAACGCGGGTGAAAGCGAGCGGTTCAGAGCGTACTCGACGACTTCGTCGTTTTTGCTGGCGCAGAGTAAGACGCCAATGGCCGGGTTTTCATGGGGTTTGCGTTCGTTGCGGTCCAGCGCTTCCAGGTAAAAGTCCAGCTTGCCGAGGTATTCGGGCTCAAAGCGGCCGACCTTGAGCTCAATGGCAACGAGGCAGTTGAGGCCTCGATGAAAAAACAGCAGATCCAGAGCAAAGTCCTGGCCGCCGACCTGCAACGCGTACTCGGAGCCGACAAAACAGAAATCGCGGCCTAGCTCAATCAGAAAGTCCCTCAGGCGTTTCAACAAGCCGCCATGCAGGTCCGCTTCGGCGTGCCCCGGTGGCAGCTCCAGAAACTCCACCATGTAGGCATCACGGAATATATCCAGTGCGGCCGGCGGGGTTTCCTTGAGCATCGCCGAGGCTTTGGCTGGCTGGGTGACAGTGCGCTCGAACAGAGCGTTCTTGAATTGGCGCTCAAGTTCGCGACTGGACCACTTTTCCCTGATTGCCATACGCAGATAAAACTCACGCTCTTCGGGGCGCTTGCTTTGACTGAAGATGATCAGGTGATGGGTCCAAGGCAATTGTGTCAGCACCGCTGACACTATCTCATCGTCGCGGTAGACCTCAAAGAATTGGCGCATGCGAAACAGATTACGACGTGTGAAACCACGCAGTCCTGGCTGGGTGGTGGCCAGATGCTCGGCAAGCTGGGTGACCACCGCGTCACCCCATTCAGCGTTTTCAAGCTTGCGACTGATGTAAGCGCCGACTTGCCAGTAAAGCTCGATCAATTGGGTGTTCACCGCTTGTGCGGCCTGCTGTCGAGCGCTCCGGATCATGGCGAGCACTTCATCAAAACGATCATGTACAGGCGTATGCGGTGTGTTGGGAGTACTCATACTGAAAGTACTCCACTGCGTGGCAACCTGATGGGCGATTGCAGGCGAAAGTCTGGAAGAACAGTTGTTCGGCTCATAAAGGCGCGTCCTTGGGCGGTGGCTAAGGTCGGCTACTTTACGTGCAGATCAGGACGTTCTGTTCCAGAGTTTCCTGTGGGTTTGTAGCATCAGGTTTCTGTCCGCGAAGGACTTGACGTGTGCCTTATTTATCCAGATCGGACGCCTGATGCCGCTCCGGAACCTGATCGGCTTCTTCGCCCCAGGTGCGGTTGACCTTCTGGCCTCTGATGACGGCAGGACGTGCGGCGATTTCTTCTGTCCAGCGAATCAGGTGCGGGTATTCGTGTACCGATAGGAATTCGGCAGCCGAGTACACCTTGTTCTGCACCAGTGCGCCATACCATGGCCAGACCGCGATATCGGCAATCGTGTAGGTGTCGCCAGCCAGGTAGCGGTGCTCGCCCAGACGACGGTTCAGCACATCGAGTTGGCGCTTGGCTTCCATCGCGAAGCGGTTGATGGGGTATTCGAGTTTCTCGGGCGCGTAGGCATAGAAATGCCCGAAACCGCCACCCAGATAAGGAGCAGCGCCCATCTGCCAGAACAACCAGTTCAGCGTTTCGGTACGGCCTGCCGGGTCGGCGGGCAGGAAGCTGGAAAACTTCTCTGCCAGGTACAGCAGGATGGATCCGGACTCGAATACCCGAACAGGTGTTTCATGGCTTCGGTCCAGCAATGCCGGGATCTTGGAATTGGGATTGATCTCGACAAAGCCGCTGGAGAACTGATCGCCCTCGGAGATGCGGATCAGCCAGGCATCGTATTCCGCGCCGCTGTGCCCGAGCGCCAGCAGCTCTTCGAGCATGATCGTGACCTTCACACCGTTGGGGGTGGCCAGCGAATAAAGCTGCAGCGGGTGCTTGCCGACCGGCAGCTCCTTGTCGTGCGTGGGGCCGGCGACGGGCCGGTTGATGCTGGCGAACGTGCCGCCCGCTTTTGTTTCCTGCTGCCAGACCTTCGGCGGGGTATAGGACGTTTGGGTCATGAGAAGCCTCGCTTGTTCAAGGGTGATCGCTGGAGCGGTCGTGTTGCAAAGGACCATTGACGTTATAGATCAACGCGCGTGCAGGGAAGTGCCTTGCGATCGTGAACGAGTGTGGCGAGGGGCGCATTTCGCTGCCGTTGGTAGCTTGTAGAATATTCCTACAGGAACTAAGGCGGCATCCTATAGCTGTAGCTGGGTAAAAGAAGAGAACATGTGTTCGCAACGTGAGGCCATAAGGTTATCCATTCATGATCTTGGTTGTCAAAGTCGCTCTCTCTGATTTACCTATTAATAGCTGGATACCGTATGCCGTCTTTTTGCAGTCCGGGCGTTATGAAGTGGCGTGACCTGATCATCAATCTTGTTTCCAAGGAAATAAAAATCCGTTACATGGGCGCAGCGTTGGGCTTTGTCTGGTCGTTGGGTAATCCGCTGGTTGTAACGCTCACGTATTACACCGTGTTCACCTATATTCTGCCCAGTAGTCAGGACCGCTTCGCGCTGCACCTGGTGACAGGTGTTGTCCACTGGATGCTTCTGGCACAAATTGTTTCGCAAAGCGGGGAATGGCTGATCAATAACGGCAACCTCATTCGAAAGTTGCGTTTTCCACGTTTGTTGTTACCCATTTCCGGGGCGCTGGCAATTGTAGTGTTCTGGGCCGGCTGCATGCTCGTCTATGCATCGCTATTTGCCATGCTCGGTGGTGTCTTTTCGCGTGCGCTGTTGTTTTATCCGATTGTGCTGATCGCATTCATGGCATTGATCATGGGCTTTGGTCTGGCACTCAGTGTCATTCAGGTCACCGTACGGGATGCCAAGCACTTCATCGACGTGTTTCTACCCTTGTTGTTCTGGCTCACACCCATCGTATGGGTGACTTCATCGCTGCCCGACGGTATCGCCCGCATTGCGGCTTATAACCCGATAGGCCTGTACTTCAACACGTTCACCAGCATTCTGCATGCCGGAGTCGTTCCGGAGACCCGTGATCTGCTGCTGTGCGTGTTCATGGGCGCTGCGTCGCTGCTTGTGGGCCTGTTGATGTTCAGGAAGGTGGACAACGTGGTGGAGTATCTATGAGTCGCGTCGTCATCAAGGCAGAGAACCTCACCAAACAGTTTGTTCTACGCCACAACAGGGGTGGTTTGAAGAAGAAGTTTCTCGGGCTGTTTGACGCTCAATACCGTGAGCGTGCCGAAACATTCACGGCAGTCAGCGATGTATCGTTCACCTTGCACAAAGGTGAGTCGCTTGCACTGGTGGGGCATAACGGTTCAGGTAAAAGTACCTTGTTGCAACTGGTTTCACGCATTCTTGTGCCCACCAGTGGGCGGCTGACCAGCGTGGGTCGGGTGGCACCGCTAATCGAAATAGGGGTGGGCTTTCACCCTGAGCTGACCGGCGAGGAAAACATCTACCTCAATGCCAGTCTGTTTGGATTGAGTAACAAGGAAGTGCGTTCGCGCTTCAACGAGATTGTCGATTTTTCCGGTTTGGGAAACTTCATCGATACGCCGGTAAAGAACTATTCGTCAGGCATGTACATGAGGCTGGGTTTCTCAGTCGCCGTTCATGTCGAGCCTCAGACGTTACTGGCTGACGAAGTACTTGCGGTAGGTGACGAAGACTTCAAGCGCAAATGCCACGAACGAATTCGCATGATGCAGGATGACGGGATGGCCTTGATTCTTGTTACCCACGCAGTAGAAGAAGGTAAAGAGTTTTGCCAGCGTTACTTGACGCTCGAGCGTGGCCGGATGACCGAACACGGTTATTACTGATTCATTGTTTCGCGATGCCATGCTTCCAATCAACTTGGCCATCACTCAATTCATAAAGGTATTTCCATGTTGCAAATTATCGTTCCGATGGCCGGGGCCGGGAGTCGCTTTGCGGTTGCGGGCTACACCGATCCCAAACCGTTGATCCCTGTACATGGTGTACCGATGATCAAGGTCGTGATCGACAACCTGACGCCGGAGTGCCCGCACAGATTCATCTTTATCTGTCAGGCGGAACAGGTCGCCCGTTATGGGCTGAGGGAAAAACTGAGTACCTGGGCGCCCGGCTGCGAGATCGTCGAACTCGGCGGCCTGACCGGGGGCGCTGCGTGCTCGGTGTATGCAGCGAGGCACCTGCTCGACGACAGCCAGCAAGTGATGATCGCCAACAGCGACCAGTACGTCGATGTGGATATAAACGCCTATCTGCAGGCAATGAGCGAGAGCGATGCAGAGGGTTTGATCATGACCATGAAAGCCAACGATCCGAAATGGTCGTTCGTGGGCTTCAGTGCAGCAGGCCTGATCGACCGTGTGGTGGAAAAAGAGGTTATCTCTGACGAGGCCACTGTCGGCATCTATAACTTTCGCCGCGCAGGTCAACTGATATCGGCCATCGAGGCGATGGTCGCGAAAGATCTTCGCGTCAATGGCGAGTTCTATGTCGCACCGGTTTACAACGAGCTCATCGGGCAGGGCGCCAGGGTCATTCATTACAGCATTGGTGCAGAAGGTCATGGCATGTATGGCCTGGGCATCCCGGCAGACCTCAACCAGTTCCTGTCGTTGCCGCTGAGCAGGCAGGCAGCCTCGGGAAAAGAGGCCTGACATGCAGATCATCAGCCATCGCGGCTATTGGCTGCAAAAGCCGGAGCGCAATCTGCCCGAAGCCTTTCATCGATCATTCGACCTTGGCTTCGGCACCGAAACCGATGTCCGTGATGTGGCGGGCCAACTGGTCATTTCCCACGACATGCCCGCGGGCGGCGAGCTGACGCTGGATGGCCTGCTCGACATCATGGCGGGCCGCAATCTGCCGCTGGCCATCAACATCAAGGCGGATGGCCTGGCACAGGCTCTCGCCGAAACCTTCGCCCGTTACGGCCATACCAACTGGTTCGCCTTTGATATGGCGGTGCCGGACATGCGCAGTTACCTCAACGCCAACCTCATCACTTACACCCGTCTCAGCGATGTTGAGCCGTCGCCAGCCTGGCTCGAACAGGCAGCCGGCGTCTGGCTTGACGGTTTTGAGGGTGAGTGGTTCCCCAACCAGGTCATTGGCGATCTTCTTTCCCTGGGCAAGCGAATTTGTGTGGTGTCACCCGAATTGCACGGGCGTGGTCATGACGCCCTGTGGCAGCAATTGCTCGAGTTCAGGTCGCAGGACCGTTTGACGCTGTGCACTGATCTTCCAGCAGACGCAGCCACTTTCTTCACGTGAGGCAACCATGATCAAGGCAGTGATTTTCGATATGGACGGTGTCCTTATCGACGCCAAAGAATGGCATTACGACGCATTGAACAAAGCGCTCAGCCTGTTCGGTTACAACATCAGTCGCCACGAACACCTCACCGCCTACGACGGTCTGCCCACTTCGCGCAAACTCGACATGCTGAGTGTCGAACGCGACCTGCCGGTTGCGTTGCACGCCTTCATCAACGAGATGAAGCAGCAGTACACCATGGAGATCGTTTACGCCCAGTGCAAACCGACCTTTGTGCATCAGTACGCGTTGTCATCACTGAAAACACTGGGTTACAAGCTGGCAGTGGCGTCCAACTCCATTCGCAACACCGTGGAGGTCATGATGAACAGGGCAGATCTTGACCGATACCTCGATCTGCGGCTCTCCAATGAAGACGTCAGGCATGCCAAGCCAGCGCCGGACATCTATACCAAGGCCATCAGCCAATTGGGTCTTCGGCCTGAAGAATGCCTCATCGTCGAGGACAACGAGAATGGCATCAAGGCCGCCAGAGACTCGGGCGCACATGTTCTGGTCGTGGCTGAAACATGCGACGTAAACCTCAATAACATTCTTGGCAAAGTCGAACAGATCAACTTCGACAAGGCGGCAGTCCTGTGAGCGCGTTGAATATCATCCTTCTGACCGGCAGGCAGTCAGAGGCGCTGCACGACGAGGGCGAGTACCCGCACTACCTGTGTGAATACAACGGCAAGCCGCTGATTCATACGCTGATAGACAGCTGCGCGGTACTTCAGCCACGCAGGATGATCTGCACATTCTCGAACCACGATATCGCCCGGCTGCACCTTCGCAACATGGTTCCGCAGATGCACCCGTCGGCCAGTGTTCTACCGGTTCACAACATCACCCGCGGCGCGGCGTGCACGGCGCTTCTGGCGAGTGAAGAAATCGACAACGATGACGAACTGCTGATTCTCAGTGTCAGCGACTTTCTGGATATCGAGTTGCAGGATGTAGTAAGCACGTTTCGGGAAAGTCATGAGGATGCCGGAGTGGTCATCTTCAATTCTCTGCACCCTCGTTATTCATTCGCGCGCCTGGATAGCGACTGCCGGGTTATCGAAGCTGCCGAAAAAAATCCGATCAGCTCAAACGCCATTGCAGGTGTGTTCTGGTTCAAGTCCGGCTCGCTGTTCGTATCGGCGGCCAAGGAGATGATTCGCAAGGACGCCAGGGTCAACGACAACTTCTACATAGCCCCCGCCCTCAATGAGCTGGTGCTGTTGCAGAAGAGGATCGGCGCCTACCGGATCGAACCCAATCAGTACCGGCCATTGAAAACCGACAGTCAGCTCCACGCTTTCGAAGCAGGAGAAATGCGATGAAAACGGCCAGACTGGAAGACATGGTCAAAGGCTGGTTCGTGGGCGGATTCGAACCTGCAGTTTTCAGTACCGAGTCCTGTGAGGTCGGGGTCAAGACCTACAAGGCAGGTGAAAAGGAAGCGGCTCATTACCACAAGGTCGCCACCGAGATAACCGTGCTCATTGCCGGGTCGGTCAACATGCGGGATCAGGTCTGGCATGCCGGCGACATCATCGTTCTGGAACCGGGCGACATCACGGCGTTCGAAGCGCTCACCGATGCGACCACCGTTGTCGTGAAGGTGCCGGGTGCGCTTGCTGACAAGTACGTCGTCTGACCATGAAAACGACCCATCTGCAGCATCACCCAAGCCTCGGTTACATCTCACCGTGTAGTCTGCGTAGCCTCCCGGTGGGGCTACTGCTGCCCCATGAGTGTTCCAGCTTCATCTCGTTCCGCGCGCATCCGTTCCGCAAGCCTGAACGGGTGATCAGGAAACTGCATGCCGCACAGCGTCCGTTGTGTCTGTATGGGGCGGGTAGCTACTGTTTTTATGGTGTCCAGAGTGATTCACCGCTGGCACCCCTGCTGCTGTGGGACGGTGCGCACTTTCTGAATGTTGGCGAAAAAATAACGGTTATCGAAGACACGCCTATCGAGTGTTATCTGGATCGTGATTACTTTGCGGGATCACTCAAGGTGATTGCGCGCTCGGCCAACTCGGTCACTTACAAGAAAGTATCCAGGCTGACTGCGGAATCGAACGACGATCTCGACAGCTGGACCTTCGGCATTCCTGTCGGTCCAGGCGACGCCACCGTTCTCAATGCCGTCGTGAAGCGCATTCTGGAAATTGACATCCCGCACAAGGAGGTACTGCTGTGCGGCACACCGGGAAGTAATTTCGCCTATTTCGACAAAGTCCGCATCGTGGGGGAGGACATCACTGCCCCGCCTGTGCAGATCTGCAAGAAGAAAAACCGTCTCGCGCTGGAGGCCAGACACAGCAATCTGGTGATCCTGCACGACCGCGTCTTTCTGCCAAAACACTTCGGGGAAGTTGTCCGCCGCTTTGGCCCGCGCTATCCGTTGATGACCTTGCAAAGCATGTTTTTCGATAACCGAATCAGCATGCACCCGCGTCGCTATTCGGATTACGGCATGGCCATGGACGAAGTCGCTCAGGGTCTGCTGGGGCTGCACCGCACCAGCGGTAATGCTCAGTCCATAGCGCCGTCAATATTCCCGGACGTCGACCGGACTGGGTTCTGTTTCGCCAGCCCGATGCGCTACAACAGCGACGCCAGCTACCCGACAGGCAGCCTCTACATTTGTCGCAAGGATGTCTGGAATGCCTGCCCGCTGGACGAGTCCCTGCACTGGGTGGAGTACGAAGACATCGAGCATGCACTACGCGCGTCCCGGGCAGGTATTCCAAACCGTATCAATCCCTTTGGCATCACTCAGTCGGTGACCTCCCGGGCGCTGTTGGGTGGCAAGGGGTCAGTCGAATCGGCTAACGGGCGCCTTGAGGTGTCCGGGCCTTGCTATGTGTCCCTGCTTCAAAAGAAACCTCTTTTCAATCTGTCTGCCGAGGCCGCATTGGCCAGACTGCAACAGTTCGGGGACAAATACCTGGCCAATCCATCGACAGTTGTCATTCCTACCGGTCTCGAGCGCATCTCTGTTCGAGCCTGGGTCGAACTGATCGATCGCGTGGCTCAGCAGTCCAGCTTCAGAAATGATATCGACGCAGTCAGAGAATTTCTCGCCGACTTCGAGAGGCTCATGCTGTTCGACCAATTGACAGAAACCCGTCAGGAATATCTGGTCAATCGCTTCCTCACAGACCCTGTGCTGGCCAAACAGACACTGATCACGCAAAGCTGTGAGGTACGCAATATGTTGCGTCAACGCAGCACGCAGACCTGGTTCGTCCGCCAGCAGGATGACTACTTTCACCACAATCTTCTTTCGCTCCCCGGCATTCTGATTTCTGCGATTCGTGTGTACAGAAATAACGGGAAAATCTTCTATTTTGAAAGCCTGTGGGCTGCCGTGAGGGCGGTCTACAACTCCACACCTTTCAAGTCCTACATCCAGGGGGCGAAGTGAAGGTATTCGTTGTTTCCCATCTGAGCCCCAGTCCCTCCAGTCATCAGTTGATCTGTCAGCTGGCGCACATTCAGCACGAGCACAGAAAGACCGTTCCCGTGCTTGTGATTGATGACCGCTACAACCTGACCGAACTACCCGTCAGCGATCTGCCGGCGGAACATGCCCAGTTCAGCCTGGAAGACTTTCTTCACGACAATGGTCTGAGCGGCATTGTGGCGAACAGAATTGCCCAGCACATGGATAAAGTCGAAAGCGACTGGGTGCTGATTGATTTTGGCCAGCATGACTCGGCTACCTGCATGGACTTCATCCAGAAAATTGCTCGTTACAACTATCTGAGCGCCAGGCTGCGAAAGCGAAATTTGGTGATCATGGTGCCCGCCATGCATCTAGGCATTTATTCGCGAACCCTCAATGCGTCGTTCAATAATTTACCGGCAAGCACAACCGCCTCAGCCCGTTCTGTTCAGATTAGAAGGCTATTCATGGTCACTCGTCTTGAGAGAGTACTGATAAGTCTTCCATTGCTGGCGGGCATCCTGCGTCGAATACGGCGTGTTGTTCTGCGCGTCTTTCGGCGTGTTGCAAGATCCCATTGACCGATCTGCCGCTAGCCGTTGGTAGCAGGCGCTTCTCATTACAAGGTTAAACACATGCCTCATCTTGTGGCCGTCGATTCCAGAAAAATCAGCGTGGTTATTCAGGGCCCCCTGTATCGCAACCTGAGTTCCAAACGAAACATCTTCGCTTGCATCGCGTCGATCCGGACGCACTTGCCAGATGCCGAAATCATCGTTTCGACCTGGCGTCATGAAGATACGTCCGATGTGAAGGCGGACCAGATCGTCATGTCGGATGATCCGGGTGCCTTCGTCGATGACGCCGGTAATCAGATCAATATCAATCGTATGCTGCGATCGACGTTATGCGGTATTCAAAGCGCCTCAAGACCCTATGTCATGAAAATGCGCGCCGACCACAATCTGACCAGCGCGGCACTGGCTGTCATAGGCCAGTCTGATGATACCGAGCCGGGCGAGACACAACTGTTCGACACACCCATCACCACCACAACGCTTTATATTCGCGACCCTGAACGGTTGCCGATGTTGTTCCACATATCGGATCTGGTTCAATTCGGCACGCGCGACGCGATGCTCGCCATGTGGGAGCAACCCCTGTTCGAAAGGGACGCGCTTTTCAACGACAGGCCGTCTCGCAACCCGTTTGGCAACTTCATTGGCTACACGTCCGCGCGCCTGGTCAGCGAACAGGCACTGATGCTGGGTGTCATGCACAGGAAGGGCATCGACGCCCGGCTTGCGCGACCCTGCGAGGTAGGGCTGAGCAACCTGAAGTTATGGGACAACGTCTTGAGACGCAACTTCAGAGTCATCAACCACTGCGAGGCTGGCGTCGACTTCCCGGAACGCTTTCTGACCAGCCGCCGCGTACTGACGACGCTCTACAAAGCCTCTGCGATAGAGCAATTGCAAAGGCTCGACCCTAAGGGCTACAGGCTGAGGATCGCGCGCATCTGGCTCAATCAATACCTGCTGACCTGCCTGCGCCCCGGCTGGTGGGTGTCCTTTGCGACCATCGTACTGTTCAGCACCTCACCGACTCTTGCCAAGCGCATCCGCTCGTACTGGCGCACGCTGAGGAAGGTCGCGCATGCGGAGTCTTATCGGGTTTGAGGGCTGGGCGTGGGCCGGTGTGGAAAACACGTCACGCGTTACGCAAGCGTTCATCCAGCTTGCTGAGCAACGTGTACGGATCAGTCCCGATCCCCCGGCAGACATCCATGAACTCAATGACATCGAGCCTGCGCTCGGCATTCTCTGTCTTCGATATAAACGACTGCGGCCGCCCTAGCCTGACGGCTAATTCTTTTTGCGTCATACCGGCTGCGTTGCGCGCTTCCAGCAAAAGATCAAGCAACACCTGATAGCGAGCGTTATGGATGGTTTTCACTTGGCAAACCCTCTAATAGTCCGGTTACCTGAATAAACCTGACTTGGGATTATCCTAAAGTGGGTTTTCGACCGGGACAACCAGCAAAGTGCTACCAGCGGCTGACTTGGCTGGAGGTTTCTCAAGCAGATGATATCCACTGACCGGCCGCAGGAAGAAAGCAGTAGACATTAAAAAGCCGGCTTGTGGCCGGCTTCTCGTAGGCGGTTCTGATCTATTTTTGATAGACCGCAATCGCCTTCAACAGATGCGCCTCTTGAAGAAGCGCGAATAGGCAACAGGGCAAACGGATCACATGCCCCGTTCAAGCACCGCATCGCATGACTGCGTCAGGTGCTCTGGATGGCAAACAGGATACTGAACTTCGCCCCCAATGCCCAGCCCGAATGCCTTTCAGCCGTAAACGCCTCACAACAGCAGCATGGCATTGCGTCGGCTGTTCAGTGTCGACCACCAGAATATCCAGCCCAGAATCCGTATTTTCTCCCGGTCGATGTCTTCGGCGCTGAACAGTTCGTCCGGGTATTCGGCGTCGTTGTGGCTGCGCAGGCGCAGGCCACCGTTGGGCAGGCGGTAGAGGTAGCGGACGCGCAGGATGCCGCCGTGTTCCAGGGCGTAGATTTCGCCGTCGATGACCTGGGTCAGCTCGCGGTCGACGCCGAGGATCGAGCCGTCCTGTATCTTGTCGGCCATGCTGTTGCCGACCATGGCGACGCACATGCAGTTTTTCGGGTCGATGCCCATGTTCTGCAGGACTTGCAGGGGCAGGCGGATTTTTTGTCCGGGGGCTTCGGCGAGGACGGTCTTGCCGATGCCGTGGGTGGATTCCGCTTCCATGAAGATCTGGATTTCCACGTCGCCGCGCGACACGTTTCTGGCCTGATGAATGATGACGCGGGTATCGCCGCCAGTGTTTTCATTGGCGCATTCGTTAGGGTGTTTGGGGCCTTCGCCGGTGCGCAGCCAGCGGGCGTTGACGGTCAACAGTTCAGCCACCTCGTCAATCCGCGCCATGGGCACGCCGCGCTTGAACCAGTTATTGACGTGTTGCGGCGTGATTTTGCGGTTGGCGGCAAAATCAGTCGCTGTGAGATGGCACTCCCGAAGGAGGATGCGGAGTCGATCACCTGATGTATTCATAGTGGCGAAGTCTACGGGCGTCGCCGGGGCGTTTAAATGAACGAGGTGTTGACGTCGACGTTATCCCAGGGTGGGCGTGGCTATCCGGACTACGGATGGAATGAATGTCGTGTAGGTGGATTCCGTAATAGCGCTTTTGGCGCTAAACGAGGTATTGCGCGTTTACCCCCGCTATACGGGCATTAACGAACTGTTCATTGAATGTCTAAAAGCCGGGCGCATTTTTAAACGTGCGTGCTGCAAAAAAGATGGATCGGGTTTCAGCGAGCGAGGTGTGCGGGGAGGTGCAGCGAGGAGGGGCGGGAAGCGTGTTTCAGGGCACGGGTGTGGCGTGCCCTGAAACGCCAATCTATGATCAGCCTTTGTACGCTGCAACCGATTTGGTGATCTCGGCACGGGCAGCGTCAGCATTGCCCCAACCTTCGATCTTCACCCATTTGCCTTTTTCGAGATCCTTGTAGTTCTCGAAGAAGTGCTTGATCTGCTCGAGCAGCAGCGGCGGCAGGTCGGTGTACTCTTTCACATCGACGTACAGCTGGGACAGCTTGTCGTGTGGCACTGCGATAACTTTGGCATCGCCGCCGCCGTCGTCAGTCATGTGCAGGATGCCGACCGGGCGTGCGCGGATAACCGAACCTGGGGTAACCGGGTATGGGGTTACCACCAGCACGTCCAGCGGGTCGCCGTCGTCAGCCAGGGTGTTGGGGATGAAACCGTAGTTGGCCGGGTAGAACATTGGGGTGGCCATGAAACGGTCAACGAACAGGCAATCGGAATCTTTGTCGATTTCGTATTTGATCGGCGCGTGGTTGGCCGGGATTTCGATGGCGACGTAGATGTCGTTCGGCAGGTCTTTACCAGCCGGAATCTTGCTGTAGCTCATTGGGCATTGCCCCCCTGGTTGAACAGACAGATTGTGGCGCGAACCGCCATAAAGTGGTCCGGATTATAGGCATATTCTGTTTTGGTTGCCACGCATGGCCTTGGCGGCCGTCAGCTGTCCCGGTAAGCCGGGTCCTGTTGGCGCAGCAGGTCGAGCCGCGCCAGGGTGTCCTGGCGGTAGAACGCTTTCAGTTGTTCGTAGACTGCCGGGTAACTGCCGTGCAGCAGGTCGGGCGCGCTGAAGAAGTATTCGCTGCTCACGGCGAAGAACTCGGCCGGGTCTTCGGCGGCATAGGGGTCGATGGCGGGTTCGGCGTCAGGGTTATCGTCCAGTTGCCGGTTGAGATCATCGAACGCACTTTGCATGACGCGAGCCCATTCGGTCACCTGCATGTCGCTGTGCAGCGGCGGCAGGCCATTGGCGTCGCCGTTGAGCATATCGAGCTTGTGCGCCAGTTCATGGATCACCAGGTTGTAGCCATCCCAGCCGCCGCTGCTCAATACGCCAGGCCAGGCCAGAATCACCGGGCCCTGCAGCCAGGCTTCGCCGCTGTGCTCGCCATCCCACTCGTGTTCGACGCCGCTGGCATCGCGATGGCGCTGCGGGCTGACGAAGTCGTCGGGGTACAACACGATTTCATGAAAGCCCTGATACCAGTTCAGTTCGCCGAGGTTCAGCAGCGGTAGCTGCGCCTGGGCGGCGAGAAACAGCCGCTGTTCGTCATCCAGATCAACGCCCGGCAGCGCACTGAGGTGCTTGTCATGCAGAAACAGCACGCAGGCGTCACGCAGTTGCACGCGCTGCCCGCTGCTCAGGCCATCGAGGATCGGCAGACGTGCGCAGACGTTCTGCCATAGTTCTTCAGCAACCGGGTGTCGGGCCAGCGTGCGCTGCCTGCGCCAGTGGCTGAATGACCACATGATTCAGCGCGCGTCGACCGGACGCGAGGTGCGGCTGCGCACCACGCCGATGACCATAGGCACCAGTGACAGCAGGATGATTGCCAGTACCAGAAAGGTCAGGTTGTGCTTGATGAATGGCACGTTGCCGAAGAAGAAGCCCAGTGTCACCAGGCTGCCGACCCACAGCACCGAGCCCAGCACGCTGAAGCCCACGAAGCGCGGATATGACATCCTGCCGACACCCGCGACGAAGGGCGCAAAGGTGCGGATGATCGGCAGGAAGCGCGCCAGTGTGACGGTCTTGCCGCCGTGGCGTGCGTAGAAATCCTGAGTGCGCAGCAGGTAGTCGCGGCGAAAGATTCGCGATGACGAGTTGCTGAACAGTTTTTCGCCGACCGTGCGGCCAATCACGTAGTTGGTGCTGTCGCCCAAGATCGCTGCGAGCATCAACAAACCAGCCAGAAGGACCGGGTCCATGCCGCCACCGGCAGCCACGGCGCCGGCGATGAACAGCAGCGAGTCGCCCGGCAGGAAGGGCATGATCACCAGTCCGGTCTCGCAGAAAATCACCAGAAACAGAATCGCGTAGACCCATGTGCCGTAGTTGGTCACCAACAGGTCAAGGTAAACGTCGAGATGCAGAATAAGGTCGAGCGGGTTGAATTCCATTAAGGCACCTGAGGCGAGAACCCTGTCCGGGGTCGCATGCGGAAGAAACGACTGCGCGGCATTATAGAAGCAGAATGCGCAGAAGGGGCTTTGGAATAAGCGGCGGGGTTGAATGGGGTGTGAGCGGTACAGCCTTGAGGAGGGAGGAGCAGGCCTCAATGTTCATCCGGGCTTATGCCGCAAGCCGGGATGATTACGCGAATCTGCCCGGCGGCTGTGAACGGCATAAGCCAGCGTGGAGCCTAGTGTGGCGCGGCAGGGCCGTCGAGCAGGAAGTTGCCGATGGGTTTGTCTGAATGATCGTCAGCGCCGTCTGATTCCAGTGTCTGCAGTTCCGCCTCGTCTTTCAGGTTGACCCCGGAAATCTGCCGTCTGCAGGCCTCGCGCATCAGGTACAGCAGCCGATGGGCGGCCATGCCGTAGCTCAAGCCTTCCAGGCGCACATTGGAAATACAGTTGCGGTGCGCATCGTTCAGCCCGACCTTTGGCGCGTAAGTGAAGTACAGGCCCAGGCTGTCCGGGGAGCTGAGACCGGGGCGTTCGCCGATCAGAATGACCACCATCTTCGCACCGAGCAGTTCGCCGACCTCATCGGCCACGGCGACGCGGCCCTGTTCGACCATGATCACTGGCGACAGCGACCAGCCCTCGGCGCTGGCCTGCTCTTCCAGGCGAATGAGGAAAGGCACCGCATGCCGATGCACCGCCAGGGCGGACAGACCGTCGGCGACCACTACCGCCAGATCGAGACCGCCCGGATGAGCCGCAGCATAGTCGCGCAACGTCTGCGCTGATTCATCATTCAGGCGACGGCCCAGGTCCGGGCGCTGCAGGTAGCTGTCCCGGTCTGCGGCGGCGCTGTGCAGCAGCAGGGTTTCACGACCCTTTTCCGTCAGTTGCGCGCTGATCGCGGCATGGTCGAAGGCCAGATGCACTGCGTCGCGTGCCTGCGCATGGGCGGCTTGAAAGTCCAGCTGCGCAGAGGTCGGCAGGCTGGTGCCGGTACGCCCCAGCGCAATGCGCGCAGGGGTCAGGCGGCGCAGCTCCAGCCATGGATTGGCGGGGGCGGCGCTGTCTTGTAGTTCGTTCATCGGCTCGTCACTCATGCTAGATGCGCCAGCGCCTGACGGAAGGCAGGCGGCAGGCTGTCGCCGAAGCGCACACGGCCTTCGGCCTGGGTGAAGATGCCCATTTTTTCCAGCCAGGCTTCGTATTCCGGCGCAGGACGCAGGCCCAGGCTTTGCCTGGCGTACAGCGCGTCGTGGAACGAGGTGGTCTGGTAGTTGAGCATGATGTCGTCGGAGCCGGGGATGCCCATGATGAAGTTGATCCCCGCGACGCCCAGCAGGGTCAGCAGGGTGTCCATGTCGTCCTGATCGGCCTCTGCGTGGTTGGTGTAGCAGATGTCACAGCCCATCGGCACGCCCAGTAGCTTGCCGCAGAAGTGATCCTCCAGACCGGCACGGATGATCTGTTTGCCGTTGTACAGGTACTCGGGGCCGATGAAGCCGACCACGGTGTTGACCAGAAACGGATTGAAATGCCGGGCGACGGCGTAGGCGCGGGTCTCGCAGGTCTGCTGGTCGACGCCATGATGCGCGTTGGCCGACAGCGCGCTGCCTTGCCCGGTCTCGAAATACATCAGGTTTTGCCCGAGGGTGCCGCGGTTCAGGCTCAGACCCGCCTCATAGCCTTCCTGCAACAGCTTGAGGCTGATGCCGAAGCTGGCGTTGGCGGCTTCAGTGCCGGTGATTGACTGAAACACCAGGTCGACTGGCACGCCACGGTTGATCACCTCAATGGAGGTGGTGACGTGGGTCAGCACGCAGGACTGGGTCGGGATTTCATAGCGCTGGACGATGGCGTCGAGCATTTCCAGAAGGGCAACGATGGACGAAGTGCTGTCGGTGGCCGGGTTGATGCCGATCATGGCATCGCCATTGCCATACAGCAGACCGTCGAGCACGCTGGCGGCAATGCCGGACGGGTCGTCGGTGGGGTGATTGGGTTGCAGGCGTGTCGACAGCCGGCCACGCAGGCCCATGGTGTTACGGAAACGCGTCACCACGCGGATTTTCTGCGCCACCAGCACCAGATCCTGCACGCGCATGATCTTTGAAACGGCTGCGGCCATTTCCGGGGTCAGGCCGGGTGCCAGCACGCGCAGACTGGTTTCGTCGGCCTTGTCGCTGAGCAGCCAGTCGCGAAAGCCGCCGACTGTCAGATGACTGACCGGGGCAAACGCCAGTTTGTCGTGGGTGTCGATGATCAGCCGGGTGACTTCGTCCTGTTCATAAGGGATCAGGGCCTCTTCAAGAAAGTGCTTGAGCGGAATGTTCGCCAGCGCCATCTGCGCAGCGACTCGCTCGCCGTCGTTCTGCGCCGCGACTTCGGCCAGATAATCACCGGAGCGCGCAGGACTGGCCTTGGCCATGACTTCTTTGAGGCTGTCGAAGCGGTACGTCTGCGCTCCGACAGAATGGGAAAAGCTCGCCATACAGATTCTCCATGACGTCGCGCTGCTTGCGTCGGACGTAGTCTTTCGCTGAACCGGGTACGTCCCGGTTCAAACGACTGTGGGAAGCGATGCAAGCAATTAATACTCCATCCTGACCGGGAGTGCGAGTTTGCAAGCGTAAGCGGATTAGTCCAGGGCAGGATGCATCACGCCGCAGCGTTAAGCCGGGGCGTGATGCACAGGGTTGGTGCGTGATGTGTTTCTTGTTACCGCGCAATAGGGCTCGGTGCTATACACAAGTCCGCTTTTGATTCTGGCCGAAGGCCGTGGGAGCGAACTTGTTCGCGAAAGGGCCAGTACATTCTCCGGGAAGGTATCGTCTGAACTAACCTCTTCGCGGACAAGCGAAGCGTCGCCCGGTCCGCTCCCACAGGGGGCGTGTTCCAACCTGAACAGGGGACCTAAATACCTAGAAAAACCCCAGCGGGTTGGTGTCGTAGCTCACCAGCAGGTTTTTGGTCTGCTGATAATGCTCAAGCGCGATTTTGTGGGTTTCGCGGCCGACGCCGGATTTCTTGTAGCCACCGAACGCGGCGTGTGCCGGGTACAAGTGGTAGCAGTTGGTCCACACGCGTCCGGCCTTGATCGCCCGGCCCACGCGGTAGGCGCGGTTGATGTCGCGGGTCCACAGGCCTGCGCCCAGACCGAACTCGGTATCGTTGGCGATGGCCACGGCTTCGGCTTCGGCTTCGTCCTTGAAGGTCGTGACGCTGACCACCGGGCCGAAGATCTCTTCCTGGAACACGCGCATTTTGTTGTTGCCTTTGAGCAGCGTCGGCTGGATGTAGTAGCCGGTGGACAGGCTGCCCTCGAGCTTCTCCACTTTGCCGCCGGTCAACAGTTCGGCGCCTTCGCCCTTGGCGATGTCCAGGTACGAAAGAATCTTGTCGAATTGTTGCTCGGATGCCTGGGCGCCGACCATGGTGTCGGTGTCCAGCGGGTCGCCGCGCTTGATCTTCTCGACCTTGCGCAGCACCGCTTCCATGAACTGCGGATAGATCGACTCCTGCACCAGCGCGCGGGACGGGCAGGTGCAGACTTCGCCCTGATTGAAGAACGCCAGCACCAGGCCTTCAGCGGCCTTGTCGATGAACTCCGGCTCGGCGCTCATGATGTCTTCGAAGAAGATGTTCGGCGACTTGCCGCCCAGTTCCACGGTGGACGGGATGATGTTGTCCGCCGCCAGTTTCATGATATGCGAGCCGACCGGTGTCGAGCCGGTGAAGGCAATCTTGGCGATGCGTTTGCTGCTGGCCAGCGCTTCACCCGCTTCGCGGCCATAACCCTGCACGATGTTCAGCACGCCGGGAGGCAGCAGGTCGCCGATCAGTTCGATCAGCACGCTGATGCCCAGCGGAGTCTGCTCGGCAGGTTTGAGCACGATGCAATTACCGGCAGCCAGCGCAGGGGCGAGTTTCCAGGCCGCCATCAGGATCGGGAAGTTCCACGGGATGATCTGCCCGACCACGCCCAGCGGCTCATGAATGTGATAGGCCACGGTATTGCCGTCGATTTCGGCGGCGCTGCCTTCCTGCGCACGCAGCACGCCGGCGAAGTAGCGGAAATGGTCGGCGGCCAGAGGGATATCGGCGTTGAGGGTTTCGCGGATTGCCTTGCCGTTGTCCCAGGTTTCGGTGATGGCCAGGACTTCCAGATTGGCTTCGATACGATCGGCAATCTTCAGCAGGGCCAGCGAGCGGGCCTGCACCGAGGTCGAGCCCCAGGCTGCAGCGGCGGCGTGCGCAGCGTCGAGTGCCTTGTCGATGTCTTCGGCAGTGGAGCGCGGAAATTCTGCGATGGCCTTGCCGGTGACCGGCGAGGTGTTGGTGAAATACTGGCCTTTGACCGGCGCGACGAACTCGCCGCCTATGTAGTTACCGTAGCGTTCCTTGAAGTTGACGATAGCGCCTTCGGTACCGGGATGAGCGTAACGCATGGTATGTCTCCTGGTTCTTGTTGTGAGGGAGTCTGAGTCGATTCTGCTTTCGGGTAGTTGGCAATGAGCGTTCAAGAATAGGCCATTTGCATTCGGCCGTGGCTAGGACTTTAGGCTTATCTGCCGGGCATTGAAATGGGGCGTGTGCGCAAGACGACGGACAAACTCAGGGTGCCATTTCACCGCCCCTACGTTAACCTGCGCATATGTTCTGAGAGGTTGGTCATGCATATTCATATCCTTGGTATCTGCGGCACGTTCATGGGGTCTCTGGCGGTGCTCGCCAAAGAGTTGGGGCACCGGGTCACTGGCTCCGACGCCAATGTATATCCACCGATGAGCACCCAGCTCCAGGCGCAGGGCATCGAGCTGACCCAAGGCTATGATCCCGTGCAACTGATCCCCGCGCCGGACCTGGTGGTGGTCGGCAACGCGCTGTCGCGTGGCAACCCGGCGGTTGAATATGTGCTCAACACAGGTTTGCCGTATGTGTCTGGCCCGCAGTGGCTGGCGGACCATGTGCTGCAAGGCCGCTGGGTACTGGCCGTGGCCGGCACGCACGGCAAGACCACCACCAGCAGCATGCTGGCCTGGGTGCTGGAACACGCGGGCATGAGCCCCGGCTTCCTGATCGGAGGCATTCCGCAGAACTTCGCCGTGTCGGCGCGTCTGGGCGAGACCCCGTTCTTTGTGGTCGAGGCGGATGAGTACGACAGCGCGTTCTTCGACAAACGCTCCAAGTTCGTCCACTACCGTCCGCGGACAGCGATCCTCAACAATCTTGAGTTCGATCATGCCGACATCTTCCCTGACCTGCCGGCCATCGAACGTCAGTTTCACCATCTGGTGCGTACCATCCCCAGCGAAGGCCTGGTGATCCATCCGACTACCGAGCCGGCGCTGTCGCGGGTCATCGAGATGGGCTGCTGGACGCCGGTACAGACCACGGGCCAGAACGGTCAGTGGCAGGCACGACTGTTGAGCGAAGACGGCTCGCGCTTTGAAGTGCTGTTCGAAGGTGAGCTTCAAGGCTCCGTTGACTGGGGCATGACCGGTCAGCACAACGTGGCCAACGCCCTGGCGACGCTGGCAGCCGCTCGCCATGTGGGCGTCGTGCCGTTGCTGGGTGTGCAGGCGCTCAGCGCGTTCAAGAGCGTCAAACGGCGTATGGAAAAGGTCGCCGACGTGCGCGGCATCACTATTTATGATGACTTCGCTCATCACCCCACGGCCATTGCGACCACGCTGGACGGCCTGCGCAAAAAGGTCGGTGATGCATCGATCATTGCAGTCATCGAGCCGCGCTCCAACTCGATGAAGCTTGGCGCGCATCGCGACGGTCTGCGGGAAAGCGTGATTCAGGCGGATCAGGTGGTCTGGTATGCCCCGCCCAATCTGGGCTGGGACCTGGCGGCAACCGTCGCGGGAGGCACTGTGCCTGCATTGGTCTGTGATTCCCTTGAGGCAATCATCGCCCAGGTCAAAAGCCAGGCGCAGCCCGGTACGCACATCGTGATCATGAGCAACGGCGGCTTCGGCGGCCTGCATGGCAAACTGGCGGAGGCGCTTAAATGAGTGGCCCGGAGCGCATTACCGTTGCCATGACTGGCGCTTCTGGCGCGCAATATGGCCTGCGCCTGCTGGATTGTCTGGTGCGTGAGGACCGGGAAGTACATTTCCTGATCTCCAAGGCGGCGCAATTGGTGATGGCCACCGAGACCGATGTGCGCCTGCCGCCCAAGGCGATGATGATGCAGGCGTTTCTGACGGAGTACACCGGTGCGTCTGCCGGTCAGATTCGCGTCTATGGTCGCGATGACTGGATGTCGCCAGTGGCCTCCGGCTCCGGTGCGCCCAGCGCGATGGTGGTGGTGCCGTGTTCCACCGGTTCGCTGTCGGCGATCGCCACCGGGGCCTGCAACAATTTGATCGAGCGCGCCGCTGACGTGACGCTGAAGGAGCGCCGCCAATTGATTCTGGTGCCGCGCGAGGCGCCGTACTCCAGCATTCATCTGGAACACATGCTCAAGCTGTCGAACATGGGCGCAGTGATTTTGCCAGCGTCTCCCGGCTTTTATCACCAGCCGCAGACCATCGACGATCTGGTGGACTTTATCGTCGCGCGGATCCTCAACCTGCTTAACATCCCTCAGGACATGTTGCCGCGCTGGGGCGAGCACCATATTGGCGGCGATGAATAAGCTGCTGATGGTAGCGTTTGCGCTGACGCTGACCGGCTGCGCGACGGCACGCACGCTCAATGCGGCCAAACCTGGCGCGCCGGTGGTGTATGCCGGTACGCGCTTGAATATGTATGCGCTGCAAGGTGGTTGCTGTGCCGCCGACCGATTCGGCGCAGACGCTCCCAGCTACCCGGGCCTGGACCTGCCGGGCAGTGCGCTGCTCGACACCCTGCTGCTGCCACTGTCATTGCTGACGGCAGCGGGGCTAGGGGTTCAGGCTACGGGCGGGCTTTAGTGTGACGCAGATCATTCCCACCGCGTGGGAATGCATTTCGTGACGCTCCGCGTCACAGCTACATGCTGTATCGGGCTGGACAGAAATCTTGGTGGGAGTGAGCTTGCTCACGAAGACTTTGGTCCGAACGCCATATTTCCGGGGGCTGCACCGGCCTCTTCGCGAGCAAGCTCGCTCCCACGAAGACTGTGTATTACGCTGAGCGCGGAGCATGGCGGCGATGATCTTGGCTGTGCTCCGGCGATCATCACCTACTTGCCCAGCTTGCGCAGCTCATCCGATTCGACGATTCGTTCGCCGTTCTGCTCTTCCAGCGCCAGTCGCCACAGGGCGCGGGCCAGGTGGCAGGCTTCGATGGCGCCGTATTTGCCGGGGATCAGTTTGGCGATGGGCGCCGCCAGTTGCTCGACCCAGCGGGTTTCAGGACGGCTGCCCACCAGCAGGGAAGGGCGGGCGATGGTCAGTTGCGGCCAGCCTTGCGCACGAAGCGCCAGTTCCATTTCGCCTTTGACACGGTTGTAGAAGGTGCTGGACGCCGGGTCTGCGCCGACTGCGCTGATCACCAGCAAGTGGCGAGCACCGAGTTCGCGGGCCCGGCTGGCGAACGCTGTGACCATGTCCAGATCAACCGCCTTGAAGGCGTCCTGCGAGCCCGCTTGTTTGATCGTGGTACCCAGGCAGCAGAATGCGATGTCCACCCGGCCAGACAGCGTTGGCAGCAGCGTCGCCAGTTCGCCGACCGGGTTCTCCAGATGCGAGTGCTCGGCCAGCGGCTTGCGGGTCGGCGCCAATACGCGGCTGACGGTCGGCTCGCTGAGCAGCCTGTCCAGCAAATGCTCGCCTGTAAGGCCCGTGGCTCCTGCGAGCAGGATGTGTTGCGGCGTCAGGTACATATCGTTCTCCTTGATACGGCTAAGCCTAGCGGCTACTCGAAGTCTTCGCTTCCGTGCGGTTCAACGCCGTGCTCAACGCGCGTTCGGCCTGGCTCTTGCGCAACTGCTGCCAGCGCGCCAGGACTCCTTTGGGTGCCCATATCTGCGGTTCGGAGGCTTCGAAGTTGTCTTCGGTCTCACGTTGCGCAACATAGGCCTTCGCTTCGTTGAAAGCGTGTTGCAGGTCATCGGTTTCGACCAATGCCCTGGCAAATAGTGCATCGCCAAAATAAGTGAAGTCCGCTTCTTCCGAGCAGCCGAACGAGACTCGGTCGGCGCGCGAGGCGGTCATGATCAGCGTGCGTTCATCTTTCAGGTCGGGAATGAACCCGCCGGAATAGCAGGCTGAAATCACCACGACCTTGTCACGGTTCTTCAGTGGCGCGAGGGCTGCGGCCAGGGCGTCGGCGGGCAGGTCTGCCAGCGACAGGCGCGGCTGGTCGAGCACCAGTTCATGATCCTGAGTGCCGTGGCTGGTCAGGTAAATGAACACCAGATCTTCCGGGCCGGTGCGCTGGGCGAGTGTCTGCACCGCGCGGGTGATGGTCTCACGCGTCGCCATCGGCCGGTCATCCATGTGATCGCGATGATTGACCAGGCTGACTTGTCCGACGGCACCAAAACGCGACTTGAGCAGATTGCTCACGTAGTCCGCCTCGCGCATGAACACGCTCTGCTTGCCGTCGCCACCCACGACCAGCGTGTACAGCTCGGTGGCCGGTGTCGACGCCGGCACTGCCGCCAGTGCCTTGTCCAGCAGCGAACCCTGGACCAGCAGCCCGGCTTCAAGTGGGTCCGGCAGCAATTTGCCTTTGGCATCACGGATTCGCTCGCCGTTGGCCCAGATGCCGCGCTGCTCTTTGCCGTCGGCGGAAATCAGCACGCCGTCGCCGTGGTAAGTGTCATCGGCGAACTGGCCGATGTAGCGGCTGCCATCGGCCAGGAGCAACTGGCCCTGACCCATGAAGCGCCAGTTGTCGAAATCACCCTGGTAGCGGCTGCCGTCAGAGCCGATCAACTCGCCTTTGCCGGTCAGCGCGCCTTCCTTGAACTCTCCGCTCCAGACGTCGCCGTCGCTGTTTTCGTAGCGACCTTTGCCGTCCAGCTGACTGTTGCGGAAATTGCCGACGTACTGATCGCCGTCAGTGCTGGTAAAACTGCCGGTGCCCTGCAACTGACCGTCGATGAAGTTGCCGCTGTATTGGTTGCCACTGGCGTCACTGCGCGAACCCTCACCATTGGCCTTGCCATTGGCGAACATCCCCTGATGCTGGCTGCCGTCCTCCAGTTCCAGGCGACCGGGGCCGTCGTACACGCCGGCCTTGAACTGGCCACGGTAAAGCACGCCCTTGTCTTTCTGGGTGCCTTCGCCGTCACGCATGCCAAGTTTGAAGCTGCCGACATAGCTCGCGCCAGCGCGGGTGGTCAGTCGGCCCTGGCCATTGAACAGACCTTGCTCGAAGCCGCCCTTGTAGACGTCGCCGGTGCTGGAGTGCCATTCGCCCTGGCCTTGCCGCAGGCCGTTTTCGAACTGACCTGCGTACCAACTGCCGTTGGGGTAATCGATGCGGCCCTGGCCCTGCAGGACGCCGTTGACCAGATCGCCCCGGTAGCGTCCGCCGTCGGGCAGGCGACCGTCGGGTGGCAAAATTGATTCGCCATCACCGCAGCCTGCGATCAAGAGTGTCAAAGCCAATGGAGCGAGCGCGCGCATGTGAGATCCCGGAAGAATGATTCAGGGGCGAGCCCGGCTCCGCTTGAGCAGATGTTATGGGTCACGACCGCAGGGGAGTATGCCGCAGCGAGTCAACGGGATGAAACAGTCTGTTACGACTGTTTCATGTTTTAAACGCTTTACACGAAACACAACGTTAAAGGTTCGGCCACAAAAGCGGGTTTTTCCTGACCTTCTATCTCCAGCGTGGCCGTTGCCTTGAGCAACCACTGGCCGGGTTTTTTCTCGCTCACGTCGGTCAATTGGACCTTGAGACGTACTCGCGAGTTGACCGTCACCGGTTGAACGAAGCGCACGCTGTCCATCCCGTAATTGACCGCCATCTTCAAGCCTTCGGGCAGTACCATGATGCCTTCCATGAGCTGGGGGATCAGCGACAACGACAGGAAGCCATGTGCGATAGTCGCGCCGAACGGCGTCTGCGCCGCTTTGACCGGGTCGACATGGATGAACTGGAAATCCCCTGTGGCGTCGGCGAACAGGTTGATACGCGGCTGGTCGATGGTCAGCCAGTCTGAATAGCCTGCGTCCTTGCCGATGTACTGCTTGAGTTCTGCGACGGGTACAAAAGGCATGCTGCTCTCCTTGTCTGATGAGGCGGTATCGCCCGCATAGCTCATGCCTGCGGGCGAATATCAGATCAGCAGAGGCTGGCTGGCCGGTCAAGCAACTGCGCCGATGCGAATACCCACTCATGACCTCTGGCGCAGCGTGTTTATAATGACGCCGATCGTTCGCCGGGTTCGTTTATCTGCTGGAGTCCTCATGCTGTTAAGGGGTTTGACATGGCTGGTGCTGTTCCAATTGCTGGGGACCGCGCTCAACCATCTGTTTCTGTCGATTTTGCCGGGGCCGATCATCGGCCTTGTGCTGCTTATGGCGTATTTGATGTGGCGCGGTGAAGTCAGCGAGCCGATCAGCATGGCGGCCAGCAGCCTGCTGCGCTATCTGCCGTTGCTGCTGGTGCCGCCTGCGGTCGGGGTGATGGTGTACGCGTCGGCCATCGCCGAGGACTTCTGGGCGATCTTCGGCACGCTGACCCTGTCGCTGATGATTTCCGTGGTCTTTGTCGGTTGGCTGATGCAGACACTGATCAAGCGTCAGGCCCAGCGCCGGGAGTTGCCATGAATCTTGACTGGCACGGTGCATGGCTGTCGGTGATTCACCACCCGCTTTTCGGCATCGCGATAACCCTGGGCGCCTATCAACTGGCGATGGCGGCCTACGAAAGAACCCGCTGGCTGTTCCTGCAGCCCGTGCTGGTCTCGATGGTGGTGGTGATCGGGGTTGTGCTGTTCTGCGACCTTGAATACACCGAGTACCGCAAAAGCACCGAGATTCTGGGCACGCTGCTGGGGCCTGCAACCGTCGCGCTGGCGGTCCCGCTCTATCTGAATATGCGGCGCATCCGCCAGTTGTTCTGGCCGGTCTTGACTACGCTGGTAGTCGGCGGGGTGTTTGCCACCGGCTTGTGCGTGGGGTTCGGGGTGCTGTTCGGTGCCGACCACATGATTCTGATGACCATGGCACCCAAATCAGTGACATCGCCCATCGCCATGCTGGTCGCCGAGCAGATCGGCGGGGTTGCCGCACTGGCGGCGGTTTTTGTGTTGATTACTGGTGTATTCGGTGCAATTTTCGGCCCCGGTCTGTTGTCACTGATCGGGGTGGATAATCCTGCTGCCCGAGGCATGGCGCTGGGGCTTACCGCGCATGCGGTAGGCACATCCGTGGCATTGCAGGAGGGGGAAGAATCGGGGGCTTTTGCTGCGTTGGCAATGAGTCTGATGGGCGTTGCAACGGCATTGTTCCTGCCGCTGGCAATGTCGCTGGCCATTTAAAAGGAGGCTTTTCTATGACGCTGCCATTGTTTCCGCTGAACGCTGTGCTGTTTCCGGGGTGCGTGCTTGATCTGCAGCTGTTTGAAGCCCGTTACCTGGACATGATCGGCCGCTGCATGAAGCAGGGGGAAGGGTTCGGTGTGGTGTGTATCACCGAGGGAAGTGAAATCGGCTCAGTGCCGGGCGGCTACTCGATGATCGGCTGCGAAGCGCTGGTTACCGATTTTCAGCAGCAGGAGAACGGCTTGCTGGGCATTCGTGTCGTCGGCGGGCGTCGCTTCCGGGTTGTCGCCGCTGAGGTTCAGCGCGATCAACTGCTGGTGGCTGACGTCGAGTGGCTGGATGAGCCCGTGGAGCGCCCGCTGCAGGAGGAAGACGCCGATCTCGTGGCCCTGCTCGAAGCGCTGGCCGAGCACCCGATGGTGGCTTCCCTGAACATGGGCGTGTCAGCCGGTGGGCAATACGCGTTGTCCAACCAGCTTGCCTATCTGCTGCCGTTCACCGAAAAAGACAAAGTGGAGCTGCTGGAAATCGACGATCCCGAAGAGCGCCTCGACGCGATTCAGGAATTGCTCGATGAAATGCAGGGCGATCTGCAGGCCTGAACCTCGCTCGAGCTGTCCATTGCGCAACACGTCAGGCGGGCTTAGCGCGGTGGATACTGCTCCAGGATTTTCGCCACGGTGGTGCGCATGGCCTGATCGCGTTCGGACGGGCTGCCGGCGTTGTCGTTGAGGATGCGCTCGGTGCTACCGCGCCAGACCAGTTTGCCGTCCTTGCCGTCGAACATATCGATCTGCACGGTGCCGACCTTGTAATCGACGCTGCGGGTTTCGGTGTTCATCGGCCCGTTCCAGTAGCCATAACCACCCCAGGGGCTCCAGCCGCCGCCGTAGTTGGTGCTGACCGTCTGCTGACGGTTTTCGACAATCAGCCAGGCCTGCACTTTCAAATCCGGCCGGGCGCCAGCTGCGGCCATGCGCAATCCACGCTGATCCAGCTGCTCGCCGATCGACTGGCGAAGGCGTTGCTCGGTCAGGTCGCTCTTGAGCCGTGGATCATTGTCGGGCTGATACTGAACGGCGGGCTCTTTCCAGCTCCAGCTGCGATAGCCGCCGAAATCCCGCTGGGCATCGAAGTCGCGATTGATCGAGTTGCTCTGACAGGCCGTCAGCAACACGGCACAGGTCAGCAGAACGATACGGCGAAACATGGCAGTTCTCCGAAAGGGTTACGAAGGCGGGTAGGCCGCCAGAGCCTGTTGCACGGCCTGACGCAACGCACTGCTGCGGTCGGCCAGATTATTGCTGGCGCGCGCATCGGCGCTGGCGCTCCATACTGGCTGGCCGCTGCGCGCGTCGATCAGGTTGATCTGCACCACCATGACCTTTTCCTGATAGGTGCGCACCACCGGCACACTGGCGTAGCCGCCGTAACCGGGCCGGTAGCCATCGTAGCGGCCATAGCCCATGCCGCCCCCATAGTAGGGATCGTAATCTTCACGCACCTGACGCAGTCGGGTTTCCTGGCGGGTCGTGGTCGTGACGTACAGGTCGGCCGGCTGATTGCCGCGAGCCGGTCGCAAGCCACGCTGGTCCAGGCCGTTGCTCACGGCTTCGACCACCTGCGCCGAATCCACCCACGCCGTTCCGGGAGGCAGTTGGCCGTTGAGCCAGCCCCAGGAGCGATAACGCCCATAGTCACGCGGCGGCGCAGGGTAGGCGCTCATGTCCAGCGTCTTTGCCGCCTGCGCAGGAGCGGGCGGCATGGGCAGAGAGCTGGCGACATACGGGTTGTCGCTCTGGCAGGCGCTGATCCCGAACAGACTGGTCCCCAGCAGCACGGCAAACAAGGCAGAACGGTGTTTCATGGTGGGCTCCGCAGTGATGTCAGACCGGACGGCACATCCAGTGAAGGTATCGACCCAGCCCGGCAAAGGCTGGGTGACGCCGGTGCGCCAGTTCCATTTCCAGCAGATCCGTCAGCTCGGCCCGAGCCTGGAATTCAACCGGCATGTAATCGTGAAATACCCGCACCCCGCTACGGGTTTCGACTTGCCACAGGCCTTCAAGTTGCGTCGCCAGTTCCCGAGGGTCGAGCGGTTGCTGGGGCGTCAGGCTCTGTTTTTCCCCGGCCATGTCATTTTTGCGCATCTTGCGGAAGTGGCCCTTCAGCAGGTTGCGATAGATCAAGGCATCGCGGTTGTAAAACGCCAGCGACAACCAGCCGTCGTCCTTGGTCAATTGGCGCAGCACCGGGAGGATGCTGTGCGGCTCGGCCAGCCACTCCAGCACCGCGTGGCACAGCACCAGATCATAAGTGTCGCTCAGTAAACCCGGCAGCGCCTGCCACGGAGCCTGAATGAAGGTTGCCGTCTGTCCGGCATCGGCGAAGCGCTGCCGTGCGCCTTCGAGCATCGGCTCGGCGGGTTCGGCGAGGGTCACCTGATGACCCTGTTCGGCCAGCCACAGTGACATGTGGCCCAGCCCGGCGCCGATATCCAGTACGCGGAGCGGTCGTGCGGGCAGGGTTTCGGTCAGATCGGCCTGCAGCACCGCCAGACGAATGGCCCCCTTGGCACCGCCATAGATCTTTTCCGCAAAGCGGGTCGCCAGCTGGTCGAAATGCCGATCACTCACTTGGCAAATCTCCGCTCGCTGTCAGCCAGCTTGTTACGCACCACCGTGTCCATGTCCAGCCCCAGTTCGCTGCACAGCAACAACAGGTAGAGGACGATGTCGCCGACTTCCTGGCCGGCGTGCTCCAATTGGTCGGCAGGCAGCTCGCGGGACTGGTCTTCGCGCAGCCACTGGAATATTTCCACCAGCTCGGCCATCTCCACACTGGCAGCCATGGCCAGGTTTTTCGGGCTGTGAAATGGCTTCCAGTCGTTCTGGTCGCGGATGCGGTGCAGGCGTTGGGTCAACTCGTCGAGGTTCATCGTGCTCTCCTGAAGACGCATAGCTTCAGGGGGAACGGGTCGCCAGGCAAGTGGGCGTTGAGGTTTGTTCAGCCGTCGATGGGAGCAGGGCTCCCGTCAGAGGTGTTCATCAGCCTGTACGTCACTCGGTGACAGGCTGCCAGCTACCGACCATATGCACGATGCCTTCCTGGCCTTCGACACGGAACTGGCCCTGCGAGCCGGCGGCACTGGCCGATAGCGTCACGTCGGCAGGCAGGCGCACAGGCTTCTGGAACTGCACGCTGATCTCGACATTCGAGGCCGGCAAATGCTCGCCCAGCGCCGCGAGCGCACGGGCCTTGAGCCACATGCCGTGGGCAATGGCGCGAGGGAAACCGAACAGCCTGGCGCTGGGGGCGCTGAGGTGAATCGGGTTGTAGTCGCCCGACACCTTGGCGTACTCGCGGCCTATCTGCGCCGTTGCCCGCCAGCCCTGCAGCTCGCTGAGCGGCAGCGGCGCGGCTTCGGGATAGCTCACCGGGCTGTCTTCCAGGTGCACGGCGGTGCACAGCAGGGTGCTTTCTTCTTCCCACAACAGCCCCATGCCGTCTTCGGCCTGAGTGACCAGGGTGAACGTCGCACCCTTGGCGTGCGGGCGCAGATCGGTGGCCTGAACACTGATGTACAACTGGCTCACCCCGCCCAGTGGACGATGCGTGCGGGTGCGATTGGCCAGGTGAATCAGCCCCAGCAGCGGAAACGGAAAGTCTTCGGAGGTCATCAATTGCATTTGTAACGGAAACGCCAGCACGTGCGGATAGGTCGGAGGCAGCAGGCTGCTTTCTTCGAAGCCGCAGACCTTGCGGTATGCCTCGAGCTTATCGGTATCGACCGCGATCCAGCTGCGCAAGCCCAGATCGGGTAGCTGCATCCCGGTGACCTTGCGCCTGAGCGCAGCCTGGATGAACAGGTTGGACAGGGGCTGCAGGGAATTGAGGTAGCGCCAGTGAGCCGTCATCATCCATCTCCTTGAATTCGATGCGGGTGCTTAAGCCCCGATCACGTTTTGACCACATACACGTAAGACCTGACCGCTCACCGCGCCGCTGCCCGGCTGGCTGAACCACGCCACTGCTTCGGCAACGTCCTGTGGCGAGCCGCCCTGACCCAGCGAACTCATGCGCCGCCCGGCTTCACGCAGAGTGAACGGCATGTGCGCGGTCATTTTTGTTTCGATGAAGCCCGGCGCGACGGCGTTGATGCTGATGCCGCGTGACTTGAGCCCGGGGGCCATGGCCCGTGCAAAACCGATCAGACCGGCCTTGCTGGTGGTGTAGTTGGTTTGCCCGCGATTACCGGCGATACCGCTGATCGAGGCCATGAGCACGATTCGCGCGTTATCCTTCAAGGCTCCCGCATCGAGCAGCACCTGAGTCAGCACTTGCGGCGCATTGAGGTTGACCGCCAGTACCGAGTCCCAGAAATCTTCCGGCATGTTGACCAGCGTCTTGTCACGCGTGATGCCGGCGTTGTGCACCAGTATGTCGACGCCATCGGGCAGGTGTTCGAGCAACTGTGCCGGGGCATCCGCCGAGCAGATATCCAGTGCCAGAGCCTGGCCTCCAAGCCGCGAGGCCAGTGCTTCGAGCTCATTCTTGGTCTGCGGTACGTCCAGCAGAATAACCTGCGCGCCATCACGGGTCAGGGTTTCAGCGATTGACGCGCCTATGCCGCGTGCCGCGCCCGTCACCACTGCCTTGCGTCCGGCCAGCGGGCGGGTCCAGTCCTGCACCTTGCTCGGGCAGGCACTCAGGTGAACGAACTGGCCAGAGATGAACGCTGCCTTGGGCGTGAGGAAGAAGCGCAGGGCACCCTCCAGTTGATCCTGCGCGTCGTCATCCACCTGCAGCAACTTGACCGTTGCACCATTGCGCACTTCCTTGGCCAGCGAGCGGCTGAAGCCGACGATGGCCTGTTGAGTGCTGGCCGCCAGCGGATCAGCGAGTGTCTCGGGGGATTTGCCGAGGATGACCACATGCGCGCAGTGATCGAGGTTGCGTAGCAGCGGCTGAAAGAAATCCCGCAACTGCCTGAGCTGATCGGTGCGCAGGATCTGGCTGGCGTCGAAAACCACTGCTTTCAGGCGCGGTCCCTGGTTGGACACCCACGTCGTGGCGCCGGGCATGTCGCTGCCGAAGCTGTACAGCGAGTCGGTCAGACGGCTGGCGAACTGGCGTACCTGATCGCCCAGCGGTCCTGCGCTGATCAGCAATGTCCCTTCGACGGGGCGCAGACGTCCGGCCTGCCAGCGCTCCAGGTGAGTGGGGGCGGGCAGACCGACGGCCTTCACCAGGCGCCGACCCATGTCGGAGTTGGCGAAATCAATATAGCGATCTGACGGCATGGAACACTCTCCTGAAGTCGGGGTTCAAAGGAATGGACCACGGTGGCATGACGTTTGTTCTTGCGATCGACACGGCTCATTCATTCGCTTGAAGAAAGGGAGTTTTCCATGACGCATCCTCGTCGGGTCGCCATCGTCGGCGGTAACCGCATTCCGTTCGCACGCTCCAATGGCCCTTATGCCACGGCCAGCAATCAGGACATGCTCACGGCTGCTCTGGAAGGGCTGATCGAGCGCTTCAATCTGCACGGGCTGCGCATGGGCGAGGTGGTGACGGGCGCGGTGCTCAAACACTCCAGAGACTTCAACCTGACCCGCGAATGCGTGCTCGGCTCGCGGCTCTCGGCACAGACCCCGGCCTACGACATTCAGCAAGCGTGCGGTACGGGGCTGGAAGCGGCGTTGCTGGTGGCCAACAAGATCGCTCTGGGGCAGATCGAGTGCGGCATTGCCGGCGGCGTGGACACCACGTCCGATGCGCCGATCGGCGTCAACGAGGGGCTGCGCAAGATCCTGCTGCAGGTAAACCGCAGCAAGACGCCCGGTGACAAGCTCAAGGCCCTGATGCAGTTGCGTCCGCACCACCTCAAGCCGGAGCTGCCGCGTAACGGCGAGCCACGCACGCGCTTGTCGATGGGCCAGCATTGCGAGCTGATGGCGCAGACCTGGGGCATCGAGCGCGGGCCGCAGGATCAACTGGCGCTCGAGAGCCATCTGAAAATGGCCGCGGCCTACGCCGAGGGCTGGCAGGATGATCTGATGACGCCGTATCTGGGGCTGATCCGTGACAACAACCTGCGTCCGGACCTGACGCTTGAAAAGCTGGCCAGCCTCAAGCCTGCGTTCGAGCGCAGCGCCAAGGGCACCTTGTCGGCGGGCAATTCGACACCGCTGACCGATGGCGCATCAGTGGTATTGCTGGCCAGCGAGGAATGGGCTCGCGAGCGTGGCCTGCCGGTGCTGGCCTATTGGCGCGATGGCGAAGCTGCAGCGGTAGACTTCGTCAACGGTGCAGAAGGGCTGCTGATGGCGCCGGTCTACGCCGTTCCGCGTCTGCTGGCCCGCAATGGCCTGACCCTTCAGGACTTCGATTACTACGAAATCCATGAAGCCTTCGCCGCGCAGGTGCTGTGCACCCTCAAGGCCTGGGAAGACGCCGATTACTGCAAGACCCGTCTGGGCCTGGACGCACCGCTGGGGTCGATTGACCGCAGCAAACTGAACGTCAAGGGCAGCTCACTGGCTGCCGGTCACCCGTTTGCGGCGACCGGAGGCCGCATCGTCGCCAACCTGGCCAAGCTGCTGGATGCGGCAGGCAGCGGACGTGGATTGATTTCCATCTGTGCCGCAGGCGGCCAGGGCGTGACGGCAATTCTGGAGCGTTAGGCAAATGCTGGGGTCATGGGCATAATCCACAACTGACTTACGCAGAGCATGGGCACGATTGCGGTCTACCTGACGACTATCGTTCCTCGCGCTCCAGCGCGGGAATGCATGTCGTGACGCTCCGCGTCACACCCGTACGCGGGATGAGCAATCAGCATTATTGGCCTGTAACGTTGAGGTAAGGCATGGGGTTCATCATTGGCGTATCGGTACTTCTGATTCTGATCGGCACCGTGTTCTATCTGTTCGACAAAGGCGCGCGGACTCGCTGGCTGAGGCCCTATATCGGGCTGATGCTGATCGGTTTGCTGATCGGCGGGATGGGCTTGCTGGTGGGGCTGGTCTCCGATGAAATAGAGGTTTATTTCCTGCTGGTGGCCAAATGGGGCATCGCGGTGACCGGTATCATGTTCTGCCTGCGACTGATCGTAATGATCGCCAAGCGCTTCATCGCCAGAAATTGAGCGTGCAATCCGCCCATGTGTGACAGGACAACGTGGAAAATCACTTCAAGTTTCTGACCCTGCCCAAGACCTCGGGCGAGGTCGCCAACGTCTTCATTCACGGCTATTCGTCAGGGCATGATCTGGATGACCGACGCCTGTTGGCCAACAGCATCCCCGGCGCCTTGCGCCAGAGTGTGAACATTCTGGCGTTCTGGCCATCCAGCCATTTCACCCAGATGGACAACCGTTCCCGTGGCCTGCTGATGGCAGCTGCCCGTGTGCATCCGCTTGCGGGTGCGGCAGCGCTGGCGGGGGACCGGGTCGTTCACTTTGCGCGTATCCGCAACCGTGCCCGCGACATGGGCAAGGTGCTGTTGGCGCAGCTGGATCGCTACCTGTTCGAGCATCATCCCGACGTCAAGCAAGTCAACCTGATCGGCCATTCCTTGGGCGGCCGGCTGCTGGTCAGCGCGCTCAAGGAGCTGCAGCAGACGCCCGAGCACGGGCTGGTGGTGGGCGATGTATTGCTGATGGCCGCTGCCGTGCGTATCGATGCCGCCGAGGCCGAGCTGCTCAAGCAGAGAATCAGCGGACGGCTGATCAATGCGTATTCCACGGAAGATCATGTGCTGTTGCTGAATCTGGGCGAGAAGAGCCTGGGGCGCACGCCGGTCGAGCACTTTGAGAACGTGCGCATGCAGGGTTATCGCCATCACCATTACTGGCAGCGCTTGCAGGAAGTATTGATCGCCACCCGCTTCAGTGGCTGTGAAGGGCTGGAAACCGGCGTTGCGGTGCTACCGGCAATGACCCGCGACCCGGTCCTGCAGGATGTCTGGCTGCACAGCGTTCTGGTCCGTTCGCCGGACTACGTGCTGGAGGCGGCCATCAAGCATTTGCGCAGCAGCCGCTGGACGCGCCTCAAGGCCACTGAAGCGGACCGCACTTACGCCTTCGTGCGCGAATTCCAGTTGGTCGCCGGGCACTTTCTGATCAATGCCGCCCGGCGTCGTGGCGTGCCCTACACGCGAGTGCTGGGCATGCTGGCGCGGCAATACGGTCTGGACGACGCGCTGCACCAGTGCGCGACGGTGGTCGAAGTGGAAGAACTGCTGCTCAGAACGTTCTTTCGCCATGCGTTCAACAGCGCGCACCCGCTGGTGCAGATGCCGCGCGCCAGTGTCCGCGCGATGAGCTGGGACATCTATGCCGCGCATGTCGATGCACTGGCCGAGCGCCTGACCGTGGCGGCATTTTTCAAGACCGCGCAGCCCGACGAGGCGCCCGGCGCGGTCAAGGGCTTGCTCGGTGCAATTCGCCAGGCCCCGGTGCAACGCTTGCTGACGCACTTCGGCACTGCGCTGCGACCGGGTTATTCCGCACTGATCCCCACCGTGACGATCGTCTTCTACGCGCGCGTCACGCTGGATGATGACGCGCTGATGTAAGACGCATTCACGCGGCGCGAGCTTCTTCCAGCGCGGCGGCCGAAAGCTGCTGGCGATGGCGACTGGCGTAGCTCTCGGCGATGATCGAGCACACGATCAGCTGCATCGGGTGGTAGATCATGATCGGCAACAGAATCAGGCCAAGCCCCGGATTGCTGCCGAAAATCAGTGCAGCCATCGGCGCACCCGCAGCGAGGGACTTCTTGGTGGCGCAGAACACCGCCGCGACCTTGTCGGCATGATCGAACTTGAGCACCCGCGCCGTGCGGGTCGTCATCAACAGGATCACCGCCAGCAGCAGCGCGGTGCCGACGAACGCCGTCAGGATCACGCTGTTGCCCTGGCTTTGCCACATGCCGGAGATCATCGAGTTGCAGAACGCCGCATACACCAGCAGCAGAATCACCAGCTTGTCGATCAGGTTGGTGTATTTCTTGTGGCGGGCGAAGAACTTGCCCAGCAACGGCCGCATTAACTGGCCAAGCACCAGTGGCAGCAGGAGCATGGCGCACAGGTCGAGCAGCGTATCGCCCAGATCGATCCCGCCAGCGCCGGTGCCGACCACCAGGCTCACTAGCCACGGCGTGATGAAAATCCCGATGACGCTGGACATGCTGGCGTTGAGAATCGCAGCCGGGACATTGCCGCCTGCGCTGCCGGTCAGCGCCACCGAGGAGGAAATGGTCGAGGGCAGCGCACACAGGTAAAGGAAGCCCAGCATCAGCAGCGCCGGCACCTGTGAGCCCAGCAGCTTGTTGCACGCCAGCCAGATCAGCGGGAACACCACGAACGTGAAAACCTGGATCATCACGTGCAGGCGCCAGTTGGTCAGGCCTTTCTTGATCTGCTCGCTGGACAGGTTCACACCATGCAGAAAGAACACCACGAACACGCCGACCTTGATGACGTATTCAGCGTGCATGCTGCCGCCGGTAGCGCCGAAACGCGGAAAGAAGTAGGCGAGCACCGTCGCCAGAACCATGCCCCAGAGGAACCAGTCGGTGGCGACGCGTTTGAAGTGTTTGAGTGATTGCATGCGGGGCCCGTAGAACTTTTGTAAACATAGATGCGTGCAGGCTACTCTGTTGCTCCATAGCCGTCTTGCGACATAAGGCCATAAGATGCCGAGTAACGGACAGATTAATCAGCAGCAGCCCACGGGCGAACGGCGGATACCGGAATTGTCCGGCCTGCCGCGCCCGCTGTATGCCCGTGCCGAAAGCCTCAGCGCCGGTTCGTGGACGCCGCCCCATCGCCACGACTGGGTGCAGTTTTCTTACGCGATCAGCGGGGTTCTGGGTGTGCATACCGCCGAGGGCAGTTTCTTCGCGCCGCCGCAGTGGGGCGTCTGGGTGCCTGCCGGGCTTGAGCATGAGGTGGTGACCTCCATGCGCGCCGAAATGCGCAGCCTGTACATTCGCACGGCTGATTCGGGGTGGGCACCGCAGCGCTGCCGGGTGCTGGAAGTCACGCCACTGGCCCGCGAGCTGATCAAGAGCTTCTGCCTGCTGCCCGTGGATTATCCCGAGCAGGACAGTCATGAGGCGCGGCTGGTGCAGGTCCTGCTGGATCAACTGGCGCAGCTGCCCGAAGTCGGCTTTTCACTGCCGTTGCCGCGTCATCCGCGTTTGCTGGGGCTGTGCAACGAGTTGATCGAGGAGCCAGGCCGGTTGATCACCCTGCATGACTGGGCTGCCCGTCTCGGGACCTCCGAGAAAACCCTGATGCGAATGTTTCAGCGCGAAACCGGATTGAGCTTTCGTGGCTGGCGGCAGCGGGCACGGCTGCTGTCTTCGCTGTCTGCACTGGAAGAGGGCGCCAGTGTGACGCATACCGCGCTGGCCTGCGGTTATGACTCGACGTCGGCGTTCATCGCCGCGTTCAAGGGTTTGTTCGGCCATACCCCCGGTGACTTGTTCAAGTAAGGCCTGGATGCCTTGTGCACTAACGAGTGCATCCAACGCTGTTTTTTCTGTTTTTACATGTTTTGTCCCGGAATATCTTTCACCGGTTGTACGGCACGAAAGGTGCTTTAAACCGGGGGATTGCGTGGTTTTTTCTTAAAAAACCTTTCAATCCACAGGGGGTTACCCCTACTCGCTGGCGGAGGATTGCCGTATAACGGCAACAATCGCGTATCTGGCAACAAAGGACCCACAATAAAAGCTGATGAAAACTCCTAAACGCATTGAACCCCTGATCGAAGACGGTCTGGTCGACGAGGTGCTGCGCCCGCTCATGAGTGGTAAAGAGGCAGCTGTTTATGTGGTGCGTTGCGGCAATGAGCTGCGGTGTGCCAAGGTTTACAAGGAGGCTAACAAACGCAGTTTCCGTCAGGCGGCCGAGTATCAGGAAGGCCGCAAGGTACGCAACAGTCGTCAGGCCCGCGCCATGGCCAAGGGCTCGAAGTTCGGGCGCAAGGAAACCGAAGACGCCTGGCAGAATGCCGAAGTGGCTGCGCTGTTTCGTCTGGCTGGCGCAGGTGTGCGGGTGCCCAAGCCGTACGACTTCCTGGAAGGCGTGCTGCTCATGGAACTGGTGGCTGACGAGTACGGCGATGCAGCGCCGCGTCTGAACGACGTTGTGCTGGAGCCGGATCAGGCGCGCGAGTATCACGCATTCCTGATCGAGCAAATCGTGCTGATGCTGTGTGCCGGTCTGGTGCACGGTGACCTGTCCGAGTTCAACGTGCTGCTGGCGCCTTCCGGTCCGGTCATCATCGACTTGCCGCAAGCGGTCGATGCCGCGGGCAACAACCACGCGTTCAGCATGCTGGAGCGTGACGTCGGCAACATGGCGCTGTACTTCGGCCGCTTCGCACCGGAGCTCAGAAAGACCAAGTACGCCAAGGAAATGTGGTCGTATTACGAGGCAGGCACCTTGTCGCCTACCACGGTGCTGACCGGTGAATTCGATGAGCCGGAGGACGAAGCCGATGTAGGCGGCGTACTGCGCGAAATCGAAGCCGCCCGCCTCGACGAAGCCCGCCGCCAGGCAGCGCGTGCGGCAGACGACGCGCCGCCGAGCAAATCCACCGAAGAACCCCCACCGCCGTGGATGCAGTAAGGCCCTTTCGCGAGCAAGCTCGCTCCCACAGTGAGTGCGTGTGGCAGGCGCTCCGTCGAGTGATGCAGTAAGTAAGACCACTGTGGGAGCGAGCCCGCTCGCGAATGCGATGGATCAGGCGCGCTGTTTTCGGAGCCTGTTCGGGCCCTTTCGCGAGCAAGCTCGCTCCCACAGGGAGTGTGTGTGGCAGGCGCTCCGTGGAGTGATGCAGTAAGCAAGACCACTGTGG
>NZ_JAHPJG010000029.1:0-72676 GCF_020515755.1 Pseudomonas sp. B20 | reverse complement strand
ATCTCCAGGCCGCACCGCTTCTTCAAGGGAGGACGCGGAGCGTCCAGAACGGCATGCGACGCGGAGCGTCGCACGATAGTCGAGATTATCGTTCCTCACGCTACAGCATGGGCACGATAATGTTCTTTTGCGCGACGCTAAACTGGCCTGAATAACGGGGCGATAGTTATATAACTATACGTTGGTATACCTCACTCATACTTACAGATAAACATGAGCTACTTTTGCAGGTTTCTACTGTTGATCGAAACGCTATAAGCTTTACCTCACTGTCCGGCAACTATTAACTCACGGCCTTTATCTGTTATCGCTGACTGCCTGTTTGCTTATAAAACGGGTGGGTCTGCGCCTGCGCGGCCGGCTCGAGGTGAGCAATGCATTCGATATTTGAATTCGGTAAAAGCCTGCGGACGCCCCGTTTCGTAAAACCCGGTGCACGCACGCCTTATTGGGCCGATGGTATTTGCCTGGCCATCCTGACTGTGTTTATTGGCCTGTTCATTTATGGCTTTGGCCAGATGATGCAGCCACTCACTGTGCTGAACTCCAGCCCCATGAGCCTCGATCCGGCGCGCCTGCCCGAATATGCCTTGCGCACCACGCTGCGTATGTTCATCGCGCTGGGCGCTTCATTGATCTTCACTTTTGTAGTGGCCACGCTGGCAGCCAAAAGTCGCAAAGCCGAGCAGGTGATCATCCCGGCGCTGGATATTCTTCAGTCGGTACCGGTGCTGGGTTTTCTGACGTTCACCGTGACCTTCTTCATGGGCCTGTTTCCCGGCCGGCAGATGGGCGTCGAATGCGCAGCGATCTTTGCCATCTTCACCAGCCAGGCCTGGAATCTCGCGTTCAGTTTCTATCAGTCACTGCGTACTGTGCCCAGTGACCTGAACGAAGTCAGCCGTCAGTTCGGGCTGTCTGCAGTACTGCGCTTCACTCGCCTGGAACTGCCGTTCGCCATTCCGGGGCTGGTGTGGAACATGATGATGTCGATGTCCGGCGGCTGGTTTTTCGTGGTCGCCTGCGAGGCCATTTCGGTCGGCGACACCACGGTCAATCTGCCGGGTATCGGTTCCTGGCTGGCGCTGGCCATCGAGCAGAAAAACCTGACCGCGATTGCCTGGGCAGTGGGCGCAATGGGGCTGGTGATTCTGGCCTATGACCAATTGCTGTTCAGGCCGATCGTCGCCTGGGCGGACAAATTCCGCTTCGAGCAAACCGCATCGTCGAAGCGTCCGCGCTCTTGGATGTACAGCCTGCTGGGCCGCTCCCGAGTGGCACCGATGCTGGGTTCGGTCCTGGCTGCGCCGTGGAAATGCCTGATGCTGATCGACTGGCGTGTGTTCTCCCGGCTGTGGAAAGTGAAGCTCACCCCGGGCGTCGCCCGTGTGCTCGACTACGCGTGGCTGGGTCTGGTCATGGCTGCCTGCCTGGCCGGCAGCGTGTACCTGTTCAGGTTCATCGAGGCGTCACTGGGCGCCAGCGACATGGTCACGGCCTTTGGTCTGGGCCTGGCGACGATGGTGCGTGTGATCGTACTGATCGTCATTGCGAGCCTGATCTGGGTGCCCGTCGGTATCTGGATCGGCCTGCGTCCGGTCTGGGCCGAACGCTTGCAGCCAATCGCGCAGTTCATGGCGGCGTTCCCGGCCAACGTTCTGTTTCCGTTTGCGGTGATCGCGATTGTCGGCCTGCATCTGAACCCGGACATCTGGCTGTCGCCGCTGATGGTGCTCGGCACCCAGTGGTACATCCTGTTCAACGTGATCGCCGGGGCCAGTGCCTTGCCGACTGACCTGCGCGAAGCGGCGACCATGTTCAATATGCGCGGCTGGCAGTGGTGGCGCCGTGTCGCGCTGCCCGGCGTGTTTCCCTACTACATCACCGGTGCGCTGACCGCGTCGGGTGGTTCGTGGAACGCCAGTATCGTCGCCGAAGCGGTTTCCTGGGGCGATCAGCATCTGGAAGCTGCAGGCCTGGGGTCATACATCGCCAATGCGACCCAGGCGGGTGACTTTCCGCGCGTTGCGCTGGGCATCGTGGTCATGTCGGTCTTCGTGATTGCGTTCAACCGGTTGCTGTGGCGCCCGCTTTACGGGTTTGCCGAGCGACGTCTGAGTCTTGTCTGATCTTGTGTAAGGGGAGGGCGCCATCATGATGGCTGTCGAAACGCGTTGCCTGGTAGATGTTCAGAAAGTCCGACATGTGTACGGCAAAGGCAGCAAAGAGCGCCTGGTGCTGGATGACGTGACCCTGACGCTCAACGAGAACGAAATAGTGGGCCTGCTGGGCCGGTCCGGTTCGGGCAAGTCGACCCTGCTGCGCTCCATCGCCGGGCTGGTGGTGCCCACCGAAGGTGAGGTGAATTTCCCGCGTCGTGCGCAAGGGCGGGCGATGTCGGTGGGTATGGTGTTCCAGAGTTTTGCGCTGTTTCCCTGGCTGACCGTGCTGGAAAACGTCGAAGTCGGCCTCGAAGCGCAACGTGTGCCCGCCGCGGTACGCCGCAAGCGCGCACTGGCGGCCATCGATCTGATCGGCCTGGACGGTTTCGAGAGCGCCTACCCCAAGGAGCTGTCCGGAGGCATGCGTCAGCGTGTGGGTATGGCGCGCGCGCTGGTCATTGATCCTGACGTGCTGTTGATGGACGAACCGTTTTCCGCGCTCGACGTGCTCACCGCCGAAACCCTGCGCACTGACTTGCTGGACATGTGGAGCGAAGGGCGCATGCCCATCAAGTCGATCCTGATGGTGACGCATAACATCGCCGAAGCCGTGCTGATGTGCGACCGCATCCTGCTGTTCTCCTCCAATCCTGGGCGGGTGATCAGCGAGATAAAGGTCGATCTGCCCCAGCCGCGCAACCGCCAGGACCCGATCTTCCGGGCGCTGGTGGAAGAAATCTACGTGCTGATGACCCAGGACAACGACGCCGGCGAGATTCGTCAGGGCGTGTTCCCGGGCACCGGGCTGGGGATGGTGTTGCCACAGGTTTCCACCAACGCACTCGCAGGGCTGATCGAGGCGATTCACGCGCCGCCCTACAGCCTGAAGGCCGACCTGCCGGAACTGGCCGCTGCGCTGCACTACAATGCCGACGAGCTGTTCCCGATTGCCGAGGTCCTGCAGCTACTGCGCTTCGCTGAACTGAAGGGCGGCGACATTCGCCTGCTGCCAGCCGCCAATCGCTATGCGCTGGCGGATGTCGACGAGCGCAAGCAACTGTTCGCCCAGCACCTGCTGAGCTTCGTGCCGCTGGTGGCGCACATTCGGCGGGTGCTGGATGATCGTCCCACGCACACGGCACCGGCACGGCGCTTTCGCGATCAACTCGAAGACTTCATGTCTGAAAGCGATGCCATGCAGACCCTCAACGCAGTGATTCAATGGGGGCGCTACGCGGAGTTGTTTGCCTATGACGAACTGGCCGATCAGTTCAGCCTGGACAACCCGTCCTGAGGTTTGTAGGACATACTCAACGGGCCTTTTGCAACCAGCGGGATGATGCGCATGCGTGAACCGGAATCCTACGGCAAGGCCGCTATGGCGGTGCGGCTGATTGCGTTGCTGATGCTGGCGCTGGTCATTGCGGTTGCCGACACCTTGACCGACCTGGAAATCGCCGTGGGCGTATTCCAGATTGTTGTGGTGCTGCTGGCGGTCAGGTTCCTGCCGGCCACAGGCGTTATCGCGATGGCGTTGCTGTGCATGGTGCTGACCGTGATCAGTTACGAGATGACGACCTCCAGAGGCAGTGAGGCGTCCGGGCTGATCAATTGCATTATCAGCCTGGCGGCCATTGCCATGACCACCTGGCTGGCGCTGCGCATGGCGCTGGCCATCCGCTCGGTACATGAAGCGCGCTCACAGCTGGCGCGGATCGCACGGGTCAATCAACTGGGTGAACTGACGGCGTCCATTGCCCACGAGGTCAATCAGCCGCTGTCGGCCATTGTCACCAGCGGTAATGCCTGCCAGCGCTGGCTGGCCACCGAGCCGGTCAATCTGGAAAAGGCCCGGCAGGCCGTCGACCGCATGATCAGTGACGCGAACCGCGCCGGTGACATCATCGTCCGGGTGCGCGCGCTGGCGAAGCGCTCGTCCACTCACAAGGAGTGGATCAGCGTGGCCGATACCGTCGCCGAGATCGTGGCGTTGGCGCACAGCGAGATAGAGGGGCAGGGCGTCGCACTGCTGGTCGACGTTCCGGAGGGCCTGCCGCCGCTGCTGGCTGATCGGGTGCAGATCCAGCAAGTGTTGCTGAACCTGATGCTCAATGGCGTCGATGCGATGAAAAAGCTCGAGGCGGATCAGGCGCAACTGGAGATTCGGGTGGGCTGGCATGACGGCGGCGATATCGGATTTGCGGTCGGCGATAACGGTATCGGCGTGCCACCGGAAAACATCCATCGGTTGTTCGACGCGTTCTACACCACCAAGGAGGAAGGCATGGGGATCGGTCTGGCGATCAGTCGTTCGATCATCGAAGCTCATGGCGGACGCATCTGGGTCACGCCCAACCCTGCAATCGGTGCTACGTTTCACTTCACCCTGCCCACCGGAAAGATGGAAACCTGATGAGCACAGCCGCCACCGCCTCACCGACCGAAGAGCCGATCATCTACGTCCTCGATGACGACCTGTCGGTGCGCTCCTCGCTGGAGGACCTGCTGGCCTCGGTCGGATTGCGCAGCATGCTGTTCGGCTCGACCCGCGAGTTTCTGGACACCCCGCGCCCTGATGCGCCGGGCTGCCTGATTCTGGACATCCGCATGCCGGGCATGAGTGGCCTGGATTTTCAGGAGCATATGGCCAGGTCGGGGATTTCCCTGCCGGTCATTTTCATCACCGGGCATGGCGACATTCCCATGTCCGTGCGGGCCATGAAGGCCGGTGCGGTGGAGTTTCTGACCAAGCCCTTTCGCGACCAGGACTTGCTCGACGCCATTCAGCAGGGGTTGGCGCAGGATCGCAGCCGGCGCCAGAGTGCCGCCGTGGGTGCCGAACTGCAGCGCCGCCACGCCAGCCTCAATCTCGGTGAGCAGCAGGTGATGGAGCTGGTGGTCAGCGGCCTGCTCAACAAACAGATTGCAGCCCGGCTGAACGTGAGCGAAATCACCGTCAAGGTCCGCCGTGGTTCGGTGATGCGCAAGATGGAAGCCGATTCCCTGGCCGACCTCGTCAAGTTCGCCGAGCGCCTCAAAGAGCTGCACTGATCGACGACTCACACCGAGCCCTCATCGTTATACACAAGTCCGCTTTTGATTCTGGCCGGAGGCCGCTACAGCCTCCAGAAACAGGACGTTTGTACTCAGCGGCTGACTAATTCACCAATTGCGGCAGTACATAGTTACGCACGACGTACAGCGAACCTTCTGCGCTCAAGTGCCCCGAGTCGATCTGCAGCAGAGAGCGGTTGTCTTCCAGGCGTACCAGGCAGGCATCGGCGATGCACAGTTTGTCGATCAGCGACACGAACTGGATGCCTGCCGATGCGGCCAGTGCGCGGGTTGCCTGATCCACCAGCATGACGCTTTGATCCAGAGCCGGATCGCGGATGTGCGATTCGCTCAGCCCCCAATGACGGTTGGCGATGACACTGGGCAGCGACGGGTTCCACTGCGGGACCGGGCCGATCAGCACGATATGCTTCACGCCAAGACCCTTGAGCCGGACCGCGATCTGCGTCCAGTCGGTCTTGTCGTGCCCGTCCTTCTGCGCGATGACCACGATGTCCGGACGCAGCTTTTCGATGCCCTGCAGGGCCGTTCTGTTGGAGTAGTCACAGGCCCTGCTGGTCGCAGAGGTACGTCCTTGATGGTCACTCAGAGCGGGGCGGCAACTGGCCGAGGCGACCTGATAGAAGGGCGTGCTGTGCGTCAGCAAGGTACGCAAGCCGAGCGACAGCGCCTGTGCGTGAGAATCGCCCCACAGGAACACGCCGCCCACCCCCTGTTTGCGGGTGCAGGCTTCGTCGATGCCAGATTGACCGCGCTGGGTCAGGGCGGAGAAGGCGTCACATTTCAGCCAGTAAGGCTCGTACAGGTTGTGCTGACGATCAGCGTATTCCTGAATGAAACGTGCCTTGTCCGAAACGCTGACCGGGCGCAGTGGCGATACCACGCCGCCAGTCGCACTCACCAGTGTTCCGCCGACGAACAGCAGAGCGGTCAGCGTGCCGAACGCGGTACGTCTGCTGCGCTGATCAGACGACGGTCTGCTGGCGGGCTGCTCGATCAGCCGCCATGAGACCAGACCCAGCATCACGGCCACACCGACGCCCACCAGCACCGTGCGGGTCTCGCCCAGCAACCCGGCGTCATTCATCCACACCACCACTGGCCAATGCCACAGGTACAGCGAGTACGACCGTGTGCCGGTCCATTGAGCCAACGGGTTACAGGTCAGCAGTGAGTCGTTGCGTGCAGCGACGATCACCGCGAACGTCCCCAGCACCGGCATCAGCACCAGATAACCCGGCCATGTGTCCTGCACGGACAGCAGAAAGAAACCGGCCACGATCAGCGTCAGTCCGATGTGTTCCAGAACGCGCTGCTGCAGGGCCTTCAATTGCAGTGGGAACAGGCAGGCGACGCCACCTGCCAGCAATTCCCAGGCGCGGGTCGGCAGCAGGTAAAACGCCGCCTCCGGCCATTGCGAGGAGGCCGACACGCACGCCACAAAGCCTGTCAGGCTTGCGCCCAGTACCCACCAGCGCAGGTTGTGCAGCGCGACGAAGCGACTGAGCATCAGCAGCGCAATCGGGTACAGCAGGTAGAACTGCCATTCCACCGACAGCGACCAGGTGTGCAGCAGCCATTTCTCATGGGCACTGGCGGTGAAATACCCCGCCTCACGCCAATAGACAATATTGGAAACGAACCCCAGGCTGCTCGCCACATGCGTGCCCAGCGTGCTGTAGTCCAGCGGCAGCAGAGCGAACCAGCCCAGCAGCAGCAAGGCAAAACACAGCACAGCGAGGGCCGGGACGATGCGTCTGGCCCGTGACGTATAGAACGCCGCCAGCCTGAATTTACCGCGCCTCAAGCCGCGCAGGATGATCCCTGTGATCAGATACCCCGAGATCACGAAAAACACATCCACACCGGCAAAGCCGCCAGGCAGCCAGTCAGGGTGGAAGTGGAAGAGCAGCACCGCAATCACCGCGATGGCGCGCAGGCCATTGATGTCTTTTCTGAAGTCCATTGGAGAAAGCCATCCGTTGGCTGATCGTGAGGAAGAGGGGCCGGAGATCAGCCGAAACGTATCGGCGGCCAGCGTGGTGGTGATGCGGTGGCGGTCAGCGGGCAGTCGATGACAGTCCGGGCGTATGGCTCGCAGAAGGTTGTCTGCCGGCAATCACATGACCAATGGCCAGGCCGATGAACAGGTTGGCGGCAGCGACCTCGAACATGTCGGTGGTCCAGCTGATCAGGCACCAGCAGAAGCTGATCGCCAGCAGCATATGGCCGACACGGGTCTGATCATCGATCAGTCGGAACAACAGCGGAATCTGCAGCGCATACAGCAGCAAACCGAGCACGCCCAGCATTGCCCAGAGGTACAGGGCAGAGCTGTCCATACCGAGAAAGACCCCGGCACCGTCCACCGGAAACAGCCCCATCGTACTGCCGACCATGCCGAAGCCTGCGCCGCTGATCATCCAGCCTTCGCGACTCATCGCATTGATCAGGCCGGGCCAGGTGTTGATCATCCGGTCATACAGCGAGGCCAGAGAGCCGCCGCTGCTGACCGCGTAGGCATCAGGGCTCACAATCAGGCCCAGCGCCGGCAACAGCAGACCGATGCCTACCACCACGGTGCACACTGTCCTGCAGGTCCAGCTCATCCTCCGCAACAACAGCAGCACCATGGTCAGGGCGAAGGCCGCGGCTGGCGCTTTGCTGGTGGTCAGCACGATGGCGTAAAGCGCCACTGCACTCAGCAACAACATCATCAGGCGCGAGCGCAGGAACATGATCAGGTACAGCGTGTAGAAGGCGATCATGATCGACAGCACGTTGGACACTCTGGCGAAACCGGCAATGCGATCCACCTCGTCCGCACTCCATGAGGTATTGGCGCTTAACTGCGTCTCACCGACGCTGTAGCTGTAGCCCTTCCACGGCACGGAGGTGAGCTTGTCCAGGGCAATCCCCAGCAGCGAGGCCAGCAGGCAGAACGCAATGGCGCGGTAAAGCAGCTTGCGGCGATACAGCAGGTGCCGGCCACATACCAGACCGAACACCAGCGGGCTCAGCGCGAACAGGCTGAACGCCAGGTTGTGCACGCTGGCGCGATGCAGCATGGCCAGCAGCCCGGAAAGCAGCCACAGGATCGTGAATGTCCAGAACAGCTTTCCTGCCCTGAAGGTGCGCAGTTCGAGCGCAAACAGCAGGATGCAGGCGGCTTTGGGCAGATAGAGCAGGGGACTGAGGCCTGCCTGATCGAAGTAGAAGCGCAAGGCCCCGGAGAAGGTCTCGACCAGCATCAGGCTGATGGCGACCCACACCACCACCGTGGACTTGTCAAAGGACATTAACGACGACCTGGCGTCGACGCCGTTCGCAGTATTCAACGCCATGCTGGCTGCCTTGTGAAATACGTCAGGGGAATTGCGCGGACAAAGCTACCGCCCGACGATCACGGGGACGTGTCGACACAGGCAGGCTTTGGGAGATGGGGGTCTGGAGCGGACGCTCGCAACGGCATGACAACAGGTATATCAGTCGCAGTTGGGGCAACTGTCAATTAATTAGTCAGGATTAGTGGTTATGCGCCGCACGCCCGGTGCCCGGGACAGGACGCGGAGCGTCCGGAACGGCATGCCCACGCTGGAGCATGGGCACGATAGTGTTCCTGAGAACCCCTATCGTTCCTCACGCTCGTGGGAATGCCCTTCGTGACGCTCTGCGTCACCCATCTGCGGACTACGGGTATTTACGTTTGTCCGGTGCAGGCGGGAAGTACTGATAGAGCCAGGTCTCGCTCAGCGTACGGTCGCCAGTGCGGATGAACATGCGCATTTCGACCGGCTCGACCGAGTCGCTGTCCGGTACCCAGTCGAAGGTGACGCGGTAGCCCTTGATGTCCGGCAGCACGAGGATGTTGAAGTCCTGCACCTTGCCATGGGTGACCGTGACGATGGGTTCGATCCCGGTGCCTTCCGGCAAGCGATCCAGACCGCCGCCGTTGAAGTCCACCGCAAAGCGGCGGGCCCAGGTTTTCGGGTAATGCTCGCCCGGTGCCCAGCCTTCGAGGAAGCCGCCCATGCCTGAACGTGTCGCGTGGACCTGTGCCAGCGGCGTGCTCACTGGCGGCAGCGGGCTCCAGAACAGTTTGTAGCCGTAGTTCATCGAATCCCCGGCCTTGACCGGCGTCTTCGGTGTCCAGAACACCACGATGTTGTCCATCGTTTCGCCCGTGGTCGGCAGCTCCAGCAGGCTGACCTCGCCTTCGCCCCACGCCGTGATCGGCTCGACCCACAGGCTTGGACGGCGGCTGTACCAGACGACGGTGTCCTGATAGCTGGAGAATTCGTGATCGCTCTGCACCAGCCCGAAGCCTTTCGGATCGGTGTCGGAGAACGCACTGAATTGTGGTTTGGCCGGGTTATTCAGCGGACGGCAGATCCACTCACCATTGCCACGCCACATCGACAGGCGATCCGAGTCGTGGATTTGCGGGTGGATGGTGTCGCACATGCGGCGTTCGTGAGTGCCGCAGCTGAACATGCTGGTCATCGGTGAAATGCCCAACTGCTGGATATCGGTACGCGCATTGACGTGCGCGTCGATTTCCATGACCACCTGACCGGCCTGACAGTCGATGTCGAAGCGGTAGGCACCGGTCGCGCTCGGCGAGTCGAGCAGTGCGTAAACCACGAAGCGTGTCGCGTTCTTGTCCGGCGTTTCGAACCAGAACTTGGTGAAGTCCGGGAATTCTTCCTGACGCTTGGCGTAACTGTCGATGGCCAGGCCGCGTGCCGAGAGGCCGTATTGCTTGTTGCTGTCCACAGCGCGGAAGTAGCTGGCGCCGAGAAACGAAACGACGTCATTGATGGCGATTTCAGGCGCCTTGAACAGTTTGAAACCGGCAAAGCCCAGGTCGCCCTTGACCAGGTTCTTGTCGATGCCGCTGTTCTCGTAGTTGAACAGGTCATGGCGGAAGTGCACTTCGCGCGCCTGCTTGCTCTGCGGATCGACGCTGTACATGCGCACGGGCGTCTTGAAGCCCATGCCGACGTGGAAGAAATGCACGTCGAGCTGGCCGTGGACGTCTTTCCACAGCGAGTGATTCGGGTCGTAGCGGATGGCATTGAATTGCTGCGGCGTCATGTTCGCAAGTACCGGTGGCAGCACCTGCTTGTTGCTCACATACCCTTTGCTCGCAAGCTTCTTGGCATGCGCCTGCAACTCTGCAAAATCGAAGTGTTCGATCTCGCCATCGGCTGCGGCGGCCAGTGCCCGCGCAGCAAAAAGCCCTGAGGCCGATACGCTGCCGTAGGCGGCCAACGCCATGGACGCTTTCAGGAGATTTCTGCGATTCATAAAGGTGAAGCCTCTGAGTAATTCTGTGCGTCCTGCACAAAAAATGGCGCGCCAACGACTCCTTGCCGAACGCAAACTACCCACAACAGATAACAAAGACGAGATACGGTTCGAAAATCGGCCAAAAAAAAACGCCGATCGTGGGTAATGAATCCGGCGTATTAACGGCTATAACGCTGATTTTTGCAGCGCTTTAGACTAATCGATTAAGCGCATCGCCGCTTGGCGCAAGGCTTTCAGACGATCGAGGCAAAAAGCGCCGGTCAACTCGATGCCTTCGGCCGACGCTAAAAACTTTTTTGCCAAGCAATATTCAGCAATCATTTTGCTGGCGTGCGGGCCCACGACCTGCACGACTTCAGCTCGATTGGACCGCTGGGCAGCACCGCTATCGCACATTCGTTCAGCTAATAGTCCTGACGAAAGTTTCATTCCGCGTGTTATATCGTAACGCTATGATTCACTGGCATTCAGATGCCAATGCAGGGCTCTCCAAGGGGCGATAAATAAGCGGGTGCCGGGGTAGTGATGCGGGTTGATTTGGATGAGCACGAAGGCCTTGAAGGCCTGCCGCGTTTTCAAATGGCGGTGCAACAGGTTCGGCGTCTGGGACGATTGATGTATGTGACCGGTGGGGTAGGGGCGTTCGGGCTGCTGCTGGCGTTGTCCATCGATCTGTTTTCCCCTGGCTCTTTGTGGATGGCGGTGCTGTGCAATGCCTCGGCGGCGTTGTTTCTGCTCACGGCGGGCTTGCAGTCGGCGCGGCATGTCGCGCTGTGGCGGGCTCGCGCGTTGCGTTCGCCGGATGCAGATACGCTCGATGAAAACCTGTCTGCTGGCGACGAGAGCGGCTGGTACGAGCGCCTGCTTGAACGGCTGAGTGACTCCGGCAAATCGCTGGTCAGGCACGTGGGCAGCTCGGCCCTGTGGCTTACCGGTTGGGCGGTGCTGGCGTTGATCGTCGTTCGCGCCTTCTGGAACCTGGCGCTGTCCGGCGCCGACCTCTCCACCGCCGGTAGCCTGGCCGGCAGCGTCATGCTGCTGTTGGCGTTCGGGCTGCTGGTCATCGAGCGACAGCTGAGCAGCGAGTCCGACAGTCAGTCGCCGGAGGCCTGTGCGCTGGCGCAACTGGTGCGCATGACGCTCATCGTCCTGCTGATCGGCGCGCTGTGCCTGTTTTTCTCCAGTGCAGAGCGTGTCTGGCCTGCGCGGCTGGCGGTGTTGATCGGCCTGCTGCCGCTTGGCGTGGCGCTGGAGTTCCTGCTGCGCGCTGTGCTGTCGGTGTTCAGCCCGCGCAACCCACGTAGCGAACCGCGCCTGCTGGCTGCGAGTTTCATCGCTGACCTGTTGCGCTGGCCGCCGCGCCCGCTGCTTGCCCTGCAGCACGAACTGCACAACCGTTTCGGCATCGATCTGCGCCAGATCTGGGCCTTTACCTACATGCGTCGCGCCTTTTTGCCGGTGCTGGCGGTGGTCGCAGCGCTGGGCTGGGTGCTGAGCGGCGTGCATGAAATCCCCATGCAGGGGCGGGGCATTTATGAGCGCTTCGGCAAGCCGGTCGATGTATTCGGTCCCGGTCTGCATGTGGGTTTGCCCTGGCCGTTCGGGCGCGTGCTGGCCGTCGAAAACGGTGTGGTTCATGAGCTGGCGACCAGCGTTTCTGCCGCCGACACCTTCGAGCAGACGCTGGACCCGGCCGAAGGCCCGCCACCGGGCAGCGCCAACCGTCTGTGGGATGCCAGCCATATCAACGAAAAATCCCAGGTCATTGCCAGCAGTGCCGGCGACAAGCAGAGCTTTCAGATCGTCAACATGGACGTGCGATTCGTCTATCGCATCGGCCTGACAGATGCCGCAGCCATGGCGTCGACCTACAACAGCGCTGACATTCCGGCCTTGATTCGCAGCACGGCCAGCCGGGTGCTGGTGCATGATTTTGCTTCACGCACGCTGGATGAACTGCTCGGCGAACAGCGCAGCGGCCTGGCCGATGATATCGGCAAGGCCGTGCAGGCCGACTTGCAGCGTCTGGACAGCGGCGTCGAATTGCTCGCCACGGTGGTTGAAGCCATCCACCCGCCCGCCGGTGCGGCCAACGCCTATCATGCTGTGCAGGCTGCGCAGATCGGTGCACAGGCGCTGATCTCCCGCGAACGCGGCGCGGCCAGCGACAAGGCCAATCAGGCGCAGCTCAATGCCAGCGTGGCGCGTGATCAGGCCAGTGCCGCCGCCCGCGAAATTCTGGCCGGCGCACAGGGTGCAGACCTGCGCTTCAGTGCTGAACGTCAGGCCTATGCCAAGGCAGGCCAGGCGTTTTTGCTGGAGCAATACCTGGCCCAACTGACCGAGGGCCTGGGCAATGCGAAGTTGCTGATACTGGATCATCGTCTGGGCGGCGACAGTGCGCCGACCATCGACCTGCGTACCTTCACCCCACCGGCAGACCCAACGGCGCCGCGTAAAGCCGTTCAGTAAGGAGTCGTCCCTTGAGTCTGTTCCATCATCATCACGATCACGCCGACCACGATAGCCATGACAGTCACGGCCATGGCGGCCACGGTCATCAACACCATCATCATGGCGCGAGCGGCCCGGCAGCGTTCCCCTGGCGGCGGGCAAGCCTGGCAGCGGTGCTGATCGCGTTTGCGATTGCAGCAGCGAGCCTGGTGCAGGTGCGTTCGGGCGAGGCGACTGTCGTCACGCGCTTCGGCAACCCGTCCCGGGTCCTGCTGGAGCCGGGCCTCAACTGGCGCTGGCCGGCACCGTTCGAGGCGACCATCCCCGTGGACCTGCGCCTGCGCACCACCTCCAGCGGTCTGCAGGACGTCGGTACCCGCGATGGCTTGCGCATCATCGTTCAGGCCTACGTGGCGTGGCAGGTGCAGGGCGACGCCGACAACGTGCAGCGCTTCATGCGCGCAGTACAGAACCAGCCCGACGAAGCGGCGCGGCAGATCCGCACTTTTGTCGGCTCGGCGCTGGAAACCACGGCGAGCAGTTTCGATCTCTCCAGCCTGGTGAATACTGATGCCAGCAAGGTAAATATCACCGCCTTCGAAAATCAGCTGCGCCAGCAGATCGATCAGCAACTGCTGGCGACTTACGGGGTGCGTGTCCTGCAGGTCGGCGTGGAACGACTGACCCTGCCGTCGGTGACGCTCAACGCTACCGTGGACCGCATGCGCGCCGAGCGCGAGACCATCGCCACCGAGCGCACCGCCGTGGGCAAGCGTGAGGCGGCGCAGATTCGTTCGGCCGCCGAGCGAGACGCACGGATTGTCGAAGCCGATGCCACGGTCAAGGCGGCCGATATCGAAGCACAGTCGCGGGTTGAAGCCGCGCAGATCTATGGCCGTGCCTATGCGGGCTCGCCGCAGCTCTACAACCTGCTGCGCTCGCTGGACACGCTGGGCACCATCGTGACGCCCGGCACGCGTCTGATACTGCGTACCGACGCTGCGCCGTTCCGCGTGCTGGTGGACGGCCCGCCGACGCTGGATGGCAAGAGCGGAACGCAGCCATGAGCCAGCCGGTCGACGAAGCCGTGGCGCAGCGCCCGCCAGTGAACAGCCCCTGGTTGCAGGCCAGTCGTCTGGCGTTTATAGGGCTGTATGGCGTGACACTGCTCGCCGCGCTGGCCTGGGCGACGTCCAACGTGCGCCAGATCGATCCACAGAACCGCGCGGTGGTCATGCACTTCGGCGCGATCGAGCGGGTTCAGAACGCAGGATTGCTGGTCGCCTGGCCACAGCCGTTCGAACAGGTGGTGCTGCTGCCTTCGGCTGATCGGGTGATCGAGCGGCGCGTGGAAACCCTGCTGCGTTCGCCTGCCGCGTTGAAGGCCGATGAAGTCGCGACCCTGTCGGCACCCATGAGCGATGCACTGGCAGGCTCCGGTTTTCTGCTGACTGGCGATGCCGGTGTGGTGCAACTGGACGTCACGGTGTTTTACAAAGTGACTGACCCCACTGCCTTCGTGTTGCAAGGCGAGCATGTATTGCCTGCGCTGGACCGGCTGGTCAATCGCAGCGCTGTAGCGCTGACGGCGGCTCGGGATCTGGACACCATTCTGGTTGCCCGTCCCGAGCTGATCGGTGCTGACAGCCAGGCTGCCGAGCGCCGTGAGCGGCTGCGTGGCGATCTGGTGCGCGGCATCAATCAGCGTCTGGCCGAGCTCAAGGCGACAGGCATGGGCATCGGTGTCGAGGTCGCTCGGGTGGATGTGCAGTCGAGCCTGCCGACCTCCGCAGTCAATGCGTTCAATGCCGTGCTGACGGCCAGTCAGCAGGCCGATCAGGCCGTGGCCAATGCACGCACTGATGCCGAAAAGTTGACCCAGACCGCTAATCAACAGGCCGACCGAACCCTGCAAGTGGCGCACGCACAGGCGTCCGAGCGTCTGGCCAAGGCGCAGGCGGCCACTGCAACGGTCGTCAGCCTGACCCAATCAGCCGAAACCCGCAACGACCCCGGTCTTATGCAACGCCTCTACCGTGAACGCGTACCGGTCATTCTGCATCAGGCGGGTTCGGTAACCACGGTCGACCCCAAAGACGATTCCCGCCTGATCATTCAGGGAGCACCACAATGAGTGGCGAAGCCGTTCACACCCACGACGTCGGCCAGCCGCAAGCGCCTGGCAGTCTGCTGAGCAGCGCAGAACAGCGCAGTGCCGCCCGGCAACTGACCCTCGCGATGCTGGCGTTGGGTTTGCTGGGATTGGGACTGGTCTGGCGGTTTTTTGCCCCGGAGCAGGAAGGTGTCAGCCAATTGCTGTTGGGCGCCGCATCGCTGTTGGTCGCTATACCGGTGATCAGCGCCGGTTGGCACAGCTTGCGGCATTCGAGCCTGCACGGCATCACCGACCAGTTGATCGCGCTGGCGATGCTCGGTGCCTGGGCCACCGGTGACCTGATGACCGCCGCGTTGCTGCCGATCATCATGATCTTCGGTCACGTGCTGGAAGAGCGCAGCGTGATCGGCTCGCAGGAGGCCATCGAAGCGCTGGGACGCCTGACCCGCAGCCAGGCGCGTTTGCTGAGCGCCGACGGCAGTGTGCGCGAGGTCGACAACGCGACGCTGAAAGCCGGCGATCAGGTGGAGGTGCGGGCGGGCGACCGCGTTCCGGCGGACGGTCGGGTGCTGTCCGGGCAAGCCAGTCTGGATACGTCGTCGATCACCGGCGAATCGGTCCCGCTGGAAGCCATCGTCGGGGTCGAGGTGTTCGGTGGCGCCATCAATCTGGACGGCCTGCTGCGCATTGAAGTGACCCGCATCGGCGATCAGTCCACGCTGGGCAAGGTCATCGCGCTGATGCAGAGCGCAGAGCGTTCCAAGCCGCCTATCACGCGTCTGCTGGAGCGCTACGCAGGCAGTTACATGGTGCTGGTCTTGCTGATCGCGGCGCTGACCTGGTTTATCACTCAGGATGCGCAGGCGATGCTGGCAGTGCTGGTTGCGGCCTGTCCCTGTGCGCTGGTGCTTTCGGCCCCGGCCACCGCCATCGCAGGTATTGCGGTCGCGGCACGGCACGGCATCCTGATCCGCAGTTCGGCGTTTCTTGAAGAACTGGCTGACCTCAACTCACTGGTTGTGGACAAGACTGGCACCCTGACCTACGGTCGTCTGCGGCTGCAATCTGTGCAGGCCGACGGTCCACAGCATCCGCAATTGCTGGCGCTGGCCGCGAGCCTCGGGTCGGCCAGCAGCCACCCGGTGAGCCGGGCTTTGGCCGGGCTGGTGGACAACGCCCGACTGTTGCCGCTGACCGACACCCGCGAGCGCCAAGGTCTGGGGGTGGTGGCGTCGACGGAGCAGGGCGATGCAGCATTGGGCCGCCCGGAGTTATTCGCACAGATGGGCATCGTCACGCCTGCCGTCCCTGCACATGACGGCCCGCTGGCCGGGCTGTCGCTGGACGGTGTTTTTCTCGCCTGGCTGCTGCTGGCCGACAGTGTCAAACCCGAAGCCCAGGCGGCACTGTTTGAGTTGCGCGGCCTGGGCCTGGGGCGGCAATTGCTGTTGACCGGTGATCGGCAGAGCGTGGCCGACAACCTGGCGCACGATATCGGCATCGCTGACGTGCAGGCGCAGGCGCTGCCTGAAGACAAACTCAATCGCGTCATGGGTGAGATTGCCAGCGGGTTCCGGCCGATGGTGGTGGGCGACGGGGTCAACGATTCGCTGGCTTTGAAGGCGGGCGTGGTCGGCGTGGCGATGGGCGCGGGTGGCGCGGATATCGCGCTGGCGTCCGCCGACATCGTGCTGATCGGCAGCGACCTGCGCCGCCTCGGCACCTGCGTGCGACTCAGCCGCCAGTGTCGTCAGACCCTGCAGGTCAACGTCATCATCGGGCTGGGCTGGACACTGGCGATCGTGGCACTGGCCGCCTTTGGTCTGCTTGGTGCTGCGGGTGCGATGGTCGCAGCTATCCTGCACAATCTAAGCACCCTGTTGGTATTGGGCAACGCCGGACGTTTGCTGCGCTTTCAGGAGCCATTGCTCAAGCTCGACGACGCGGGTGTGCAGCATCAGGTCTCACGCCTGCGCTGATGATCAGTGCGTCAAACGGCTTGAGCTTTGACTAATTCTGTTACAGATTAAGCGCTATGTTTCATTGCGTGATCCAAATTCAGGCTGACTCTCGGCTCGAATCAGAGGGCACAAGGCTGTTCCCCCGCAGTTGATTCATAGCAGTTTTGCCGTCGCCAATGCCTTTTCAGGCCCTTTTGCGGGGCCTTTGCTGGATTACTCTTTTTTGAGTTTCTGGATAAGGGGGTGATTTTGAAATGCTTACACAACGTCCAACGACCTTGCAGAACCTTCATCTGCCGTTGCGGCTGCGGCTCTGGGACGGTCATCAGATGGACCTCGGGCCTTCGCCCAGCGTCACGATAGTCGTCAAGGATCCGCAACTGGTCTCCGACTTCAGCCACCCCAGCCTGGGCCTGCTCGGCAGCGCGTTCGTGGAGGGACGGCTGGAGCTGGAGGGCTCAATCAGCGAAGTGGTCCGGGTCTGCGATGAACTGACCCACGCGCTGGTGGACGATGACGACAGCGCTGGCAATCCGGTCCGGGTCGAGCATGACAAGGACACTGATGCGGCGTCGATTGCCTACCACTACGATGTTTCCAACGACTTCTACCAGCTCTGGCTGGACAGGGAGATGGTCTACTCCTGCGCGTATTTCAAGACCGGCGACGAATCGCTGGAGCAGGCGCAGCAGGATAAATTCCACCACCTGTGCCGCAAGTTGCGGCTCCAGCGCGGTGAGTACCTGTTGGACGTCGGCTGCGGCTGGGGCGGGCTGGCGCGTTTTGCTGCTCGCGAATACGGCGTGAAGGTCTTTGGCATCACCCTGAGCCAGCAACAATTGGCACTGGCTCGCGAGCGGGTTCAAGCCGAAGGTCTGCAGGACAAGGTCGACCTGCAACTGCTCGATTACCGTGACCTGCCGCAGGATGCGCGCTTCGACAAGGTGGTCAGTGTCGGCATGTTCGAGCACGTCGGGCATGCCAACCTGCCGTTGTACGCGCAACGCCTGTTCGGCGCGGTGAAGGAGGGCGGCCTGGTGATGAATCACGGCATCACCGCCCGGCACACCGACGGTCGTCCTGTCGGGCGTGGTGCCGGCGAGTTCATCGACCGCTATGTTTTCCCCAATGGCGAGCTGCCGCACCTGGCCATGATCAGCGCCCAGATCAGCGAAGCCGGGCTTGAAGTGGTCGACGTCGAAAGCCTGCGCCCGCACTACGCGAAAACCCTCGAGCACTGGAGCGCACGACTGGAAGCCCGGCTCGACGAAGCCGCGCGAATCGTACCCCAACAGACCCTGCGGATCTGGCGGCTATACCTCGCAGGCTGTGCCTATGGATTCACCAAAGGCTGGATCAACCTGCACCAGATACTCGCCGTAAAACCCTTCGCCGACGGCAAGACCGGGCTGCCACTGACGCGTGAGGATATTTATGGGTGACGTCCCGTTTAGCCCCTCAAGGCAAGCAGCGTAGCGAGCACAGGTCTCACAGAATCGGTGAAATCAGCCGCGCCACGCGCATACCCAGTTGATGCAGGCGTCGCGTCTCGTGGCTTTCCTGCACGGAGATTTCGCGGGCGAGGTTGAAGTCGGCGGTGAGCATGGATTCCACCTGGCTGGAGAAGTCGCTGTCGACCGTCAGCAGCATCAGTTCGAAGTTAAGGCGGAACGAGCGGTTGTCGAGGTTGGCGCTGCCGATGGCGGTAATCTCGTTGTCGACCAGGACGACCTTCTGATGCAGGAAGCCCGGTTCGTAGCGGAATACCCGCACTCCGGCACGCACAGCATCGAAGGCGTACAGACTTGAAGCGGCATACACCACGTAATGGTCGGGGCGCGACGGCAGCAGCAGGCGCACGTCCACGCCGCGCAACACTGCCAGGGTCAGCGCAGCGGTGACGGCTTCGTCAGGGATGAAGTAGGGGCTGGTGATCCACACGCGTTCTTCGGCCGCGTGGATGGCTTCCACGAAGAACAGCGAGCAGGTCTCCTGCGCATCAGCCGGGCCACTGGTCAGCAACTGGCAAAGCACACCGTCTTCGGGAAATTCATCAGGCAGGCTGAGCGGTGGTAGTTCGCGGGTGGCCCAGAACCAGTCTTCGGCGAACGACTCCTGCAAGCAGGCGACCACCGGGCCGATGACTTGCACATGAGTATCGCGCCATGGGGCCAGCGGTGGCTTCAGGCCCATGTATTCATCACCCACGTTATGACCGCCTATATAGCCTTTCAGGCCATCGACGACGACGATCTTGCGGTGGTTGCGGAAGTTGATCTGAAAGCGATTGAGCCAGCCGCCGCGTGTGGCGAAGGCTTTTATCTGCACGCCACCGTCGCGCAGCTTATCGATATAGGCACCTGGCAGAGCGTGGCTGCCGATGCGGTCGTAAAGTACAAAGATCGCCACGCCTTCGGCGGCTTTTTCCAGCAGCAGCGATTGCAGCTCGCGCCCGAGTTTGTCGTCATGAATGATGAAGAACTGAATCAGGATGGTCTTTTTCGCTTCACGGATGGCCTGAAAAATGGCCCCGAAGGTTTCCTCGCCATTGATCAGCAACTTGACCTTGTTGTTGGCCAGCGCCGGCATGTTGCCCAGCTTGGGCATCGCACGCAGTGCCGCATAGGCATCTGATCGACGCGCAGCCACAGCTTCTTCCATCCATGGGCGCCAGTTGAGGCTGCCGATCGCGATCCGCATTTCCTGGTTGGCCTGGCGGCGCGCCTTGATGTACGCGTCGAATGAGCTTCGGCCGAACACCAGATAAGGCAGCAGGGTGAAATAGGGAATGAACAACAGCGGCATCGCCCAGGCAATTGCGCCTTGGGAAGTCCGCACCGTCAGCAATGCATGGATGGCGGCGCCTGTACCGAGTAAATGAATGAAACCCAGGACGTAACCGAAAAAGTACGGGTCGTGATAATCCATGTGGAACAATGCTCCTCGCCTTTGCTGCCTAACAGACCACAGCTGAACGGGAATGTCGCTATTTAATTCCGGGTGCAACTGGGCGACATGTGTGCCGTCTAAGGTTTATCTTTTGGCTGGATTATTCCAGTCTCGTTTTCATCCGCAATGCCCGATCAGGAATCTTGAAATGAACAAACGCATGTTGGCTTGGATGTTTTGTCTGGCGGCTCCTTTGGCTCAGGCGCAGATGCTGCAACCGGGGTTGTGGGAGCTGACGTCCAGCAATATGAAAGTGGACGGGCAGCAGCTGCCGGACATGCAGTTGATGCTGGGGCAACTGCAGAATCTGCCGCCCGAGCAGCGTGCGATGATGGAACAGATGATGAAAAAGCAAGGCGTCACCTTGGGCGGCAAAGGTGTGAGGGCTTGCCTGACTCAGGCGCAGGTGCAGTCGGACGACATTCCGCTGACTGACCCGGCCTCCGGATGTACGCAAAAGATTACTGCGCGCAACGGCAAGACCTGGAATTTCCAGTTCAGCTGCCCGAAAGCCAAGGGTACAGGGCAGGCGCAGTTCCTGAGTGATCGCGAGTTCACCACCAATGTTGTGGGTACATTCAATGCCACCGGTCAGCAACAGAACGGCAGCATGGACACCCGCGCCGTGTGGCTGGGGCCACAATGTGGCAACGTCGCCCCGCGTACCTGATCAAATTCATGGAGTTATGTTCCACGTGGAACACGCTGCGCAGAGGTGATGATTTTTTGTCGCCTCTGACAGCGTTTCAGATGACTTAATCTTCATGAAGGGCCTCATCTTTCGTCCGTAACTGCATGTTATATTGTTACTAATGATGTGGATGAACCCTTCGTGAGCCGGGATGCTCAATTTGCTCTTTGAGACGTTCCATGCACCGACGCCAAGTGTTGCTCAACATGCTGCTGGCCAGCGCGGCCCTGACGTTGCCGTTGGGTGCCTTCGCCACGCAGATTCGTAACGCCCGCCTTTGGCGTACCAACGACAAGCTGCGACTGGTCCTCGATCTGAGCGGCCCGGTGCAATACAAGACCTTCACCCTGACAGCCCCCGACCGCCTGATCATCGACGTCAGCGGTTCGCGGCTGACCGGCGACTTCAGTCAGTTGGCGCTGGACCGTACCGTCATAAAATCGATTCGTTCCGGGCACTACGGCCAGGGTGACGACACACGCATCGTGCTGGACCTCACCGCACCGGTACAGCTCAACAGTTTCCTGCTCGGCCCGGAAGGCGGGCAGGGGCATCGGCTGGTGCTGGACATGAGTTCCACGGCCCATGCGCCTGTGCAGATGGCTGAGTTGCCGCCGCCGGTGCCTGTGCCGATCCCGACCAGCAAGGCGCACACCGGACGCGACATCATGGTGGTAGTCGATGCCGGCCATGGCGGCAAGGATCCTGGCGCCGTGGGTTCGCGGGGTGAGCGCGAAAAAGATGTGGTGCTGTCCATCGCTCAGTTGCTGGCCAGACGCTTGAAGCGCGAGAAGGGCTTCGATGTACGTCTGGTGCGCAACGATGACTTTTTCGTACCGCTGCGCAAGCGCGTCGAGTTCGCGCACAAGTCAAACGCCGACATGTTCATTTCCGTGCACGCCGATGCTGCGCCTCGTCTGACGGCATCGGGTGCGTCGGTGTTCGCTCTTTCCGAAGGCGGTGCAACGTCGGCAACGGCGCGCTTCATGGCTCAGCGGGAAAACGGCGCGGACCTGCTGGGTGCCACGTCGCTGCTCAATCTGAAGGACAAGGACCCGATGCTTGCCGGGGTGATTCTCGACATGTCGATGAATGCCACCATTGCAGCCAGTCTGCAATTGGGCCACACCGTGCTGGGCAGTCTCGAAGGCATCACCACGCTGCATCAGAAGCGTGTTGAACAGGCCGGGTTCGCCGTTCTCAAATCACCGGATGTACCGTCGATTCTGGTTGAAACCGGCTTCATCTCCAACAGCCGCGACAGCCAGCGTCTGGTTACTGCGCGTCATCAACAAGCCGTTGCCGATGGTCTGTTCGATGGCCTGCAGCGCTATTTCCAGCGTAACCCGCCAGTGGACTCGCACATGGCCTGGCTGCAGGCGCAGAAGCAGGAACGGCCGGTCTGACCGGCTCAGCGGCAGCCGTTCAAGCGGCTGCAGGTGATCTTGCTGCGCGTGCCGCTTGAGCTGGATACCCGAGTGATTGTCGTCCAGCCCACACGCTGCACAGTGCCTACCCAAGCCTCGCCATCAGACGCCAGCCCGGTAAAAAACGTCAACTGGCCATAGCGACTGTTGGTCTGCGCCCAGCGGCGCTTGTCGAGTACCTCGTAACCCTTCAACCAGGTCGTTGATCCGGCGGTGGCCACGCTGTAGCTATTGCCGTGCACATCGTTGCACGCCAGCAGCGTCGCACTGCGCGTGCAGGTGGCGAGATCGGCGGAGGGTCTTGGTGATGCAGCCAGCAAATGCGCGCTGATCAGCATCGCCATCAAGCCTGTCGAAACCCTTCTCATGAAGATCCCTTCAGCAAGGCCATAGCTATTTATGGTTGTTATACTATAACATCCTATTGTGATTAGAGTTGGCTGCCAGAGGGATTCGTCGCAGCCGACATGAACAAGGTTCAAACCTTGCAGCTGCCTGGAGAATCCTGATGGCAAATCTTCTACCCGTTACCGTCCTGTCCGGTTTTCTCGGGGCCGGAAAAAGCACTTTACTCAATTATGTGCTGCGCAACCGCGAAAACCTGCGGGTTGCGGTGATCGTCAATGACATGAGCGAGATCAACATCGACGGCAGCGAAGTTCAGCGTGATGTCAGACTGAACCGTGCCGAAGAAAAGCTGATCGAGATGAGCAATGGCTGCATTTGCTGCACCCTGCGCGAGGATCTGCTCGAAGAGGTCAGCCGTCTGGCTCAGGACGGTCGTTTTGATTACTTATTGATCGAATCCACAGGCATCTCCGAGCCGTTGCCCGTGGCTGAAACCTTCACCTTCCGCGACGAGGCCGGCAAAAGCCTGATGGACCTGGCGCGCCTGGACACCATGGTCACCGTGGTCGATGGCGTGAACTTCCTGCTCGATTATGAAGCGGCAGACGGCTTGTCCACACGCGGTGAAACCATGGGTGAAGACGATGATCGCTCGATTACCGACCTGCTGATCGAGCAGATCGAGTTTGCCGACGTCATCCTGCTCAGCAAGATCGACCTGATCAGCTCCAGTGAGCGTGAAGAGCTGATGGCGATCCTCAAGCGCCTCAACCCGGAGGCCGAGATCGTACCGATGGTGATGGGCCAGGTGCCGTTGGCGACGATTCTCAACACCGGGCGCTTTGACTTCCAGCGCGCTTCCCAGGCACCGGGCTGGCTCAAGGAAATGCGCGGCGAACACATGCCGGAAACCGAAGAGTATGGCATTGCATCAACCGCCTATCGTGCTCGTCGACCGTTCCATCCGGAGCGCTTTTTCGATTTCATCAATCGTCCCTGGAGCAACGGCAAGCTGCTGCGCTCCAAAGGCTTCTTCTGGCTGGCCAGTAAATACAAGGATGCGGGCAGCTGGTCGCAGGCAGGCGGCTTGATGCGCCATGGCTTTGCCGGGCGCTGGTGGCGTTTCGTGAACCGCGACAGCTGGCCCGAGGACAAGGAGAGCGTCAAGTCCATTCTGGAGAACTGGACGACTGAAACCGGCGACTGTCGGCAGGAGCTGGTGTTCATCGGCCAGAACATTGATTTTGCGCGGCTGACCGCCGAGCTGGACAACTGCCTGCTCACTGATGCGGAGATGGAGGCGGGCGTCGAGCGTTGGCGTGCGCTGGCCGATCCGTTTGGCGATTGGCATGAAGAGGTGGCTGCCTGATGCTGGCTTATCGTTTTAAACCTGAAACCGCAGTCCGACAGGCGCAGGGCGATACACCCGATGTGTTGGGCGATATTCTGCAGGACGGCGTCAACCTGGCGCTCTGGCAGCGTCAACTGCCTGCGCACATAGAAGACTTCGGTGCCTTGCTGCTGTCGATGGGTGAGCCTTTAGCCGAGTCCATGACCCTGGAGGTGCAGGGCGGCGAGGTCGAGCCTGACCTGAGCGCGCTTGCATCGGGCTATTCCGACCTGCTGGGCTATCAGGGATTCATTGCCGACGTTTCCTGGCTGGTCGGCGCCTATGCCTGTCTGCTAGGTGCCGAATGCGTTGGTCTGCGCCTGCGGGTGCTCGACAAGGCCATGTGCCCGCGCTTCCATGTCGACCACGTGCCGGTGCGTCTTATCACCACTTACGGCGGGGTTGGCAGTCAATGGCTGCATGAAGGGGTGATGGACCGCAAACAACTGGGGCGTCTGGACGCCGAGCCGACGGATGCTGCCCATATCCAGCAGATCAACAGTGGTGAAGTGGCGCTGCTCAAGGGCGAGCGCTGGCACGGCAATGAGGGTTTCGGCCTGATCCATCGCTCGCCGCAATTGCTGCGCAACGAGCGCAGGTTGATTCTGACGCTGGACTGGCTGGCGTGATGCTCAGTCAGGCGTTATCCACTGCCCCTTGCTCTGGCCTTCGCAAAAGGGCTTGAGGTACAGCGCGTCACCGGCGACGCCGTAATAGTGGATGTGCTCGCGATACGGCATATTGGCAACCTGCGCATTGCGGCAGACGCCGAACGCGCCTGCCGGGCACTGTTGCGAATAGGTGGTCTCGGTCTTCTGCCCGGCGAGCTGCGGCTGGCAGAAGCTGTCGTGAAACAGGTTTGCCGGGATGTTGATATTTTCCTGGCAGACCTTCACGTCGAGCCTTTCGGCCTGGCTGTGGACCAGACACGCTTCGGCCCACGCCGAGCTGGAAGACACTGTCAGCAGCATCAACGCCAGGCCGGCAGACAGCCGCATTACTTGCATCGTTATCCTTCCTTGCTCTTCAATGAACAACGCATTCGCCAAAAGTGATCTCATGCTGCAGAACATACCGACGCATGTCATCGGTGGCCCGCTGGGCGCCGGCAAGACCAGCCTGATCAAGCGCCTGCTGGCGCAGAAACCTGCCCATGAGCGCTGGGCCATATTGATCAACGAGTTCGGGCAGATCGGCCTGGACGCCGCGTTGCTGACTACGGATGCCGATGGTATCGCACTTGGCGAAGTGGCTGGCGGCTGCCTGTGTTGCGTCAATGGCGTGCCATTCCAGATCGGCCTGGGGCGTTTGTTGCGCAAGGCGCGGCCGGACCGTCTGTTGATCGAGCCTTCGGGTCTGGGCCATCCCGCGCAACTGATGACGCAATTGCGCGAAGCGCCTTGGCGCGGCGTGCTGGATGTCCAGCCCGGCGTGGTGGTGCTGGACGCGCAGGCAATGCTCGCCGGACAACCGTTGCCGGGTACTCAGCAGGAAGCCCTGGCGCATGCCGGGCTGGTGGTCATGAACAAGTCCGAGCAGCTGGATGACGTGGCTCGCCAGGCATTGACCGAACAGTTGCTGCCGCACGCCTTGATCTGGACCCGACACGGCGAGCTGCCCCTGAGCCGTGTGCCGGGGTTTGCCAGCGGCACCGCTGTGGATAAACAGGCTGTGGATAAGCTGATGCTGCCCAACGGCGTCGGCCACTTGCCCGCGCTATGGACCGACCCGAAGGTGCCGATCTGTCTGAGTCAGGTGAGTGCTGAAGGCTGGAGCATCGGTTGGCGCTGGCATCCCTCGCAGCGCTTCGATCTGCAGCGCATCCTGCACTGGCTGGAAAGCCTTGATTGGCGGCGGGCGAAGATGGTTATCCACAGCGAGGGCGGCTGGTATTCCGGCAACGTGGTCGACGGGGCTCCGCTGGCCTGGCAAATCAGCGAATGGCGTCAGGACTCACGCCTGGAGTTGATCTTTTCCACTGCGCAGGATGTGGATAAGTTGCAGGCGCAGATGCTGGAGTGTCTGGCGTGACAGGTGTCAGTTGATAGCTGAGGGCAGGACGCAGAGCGTCCGGGACGGCATGCCAACGCGGAGCATTGGCACGATGGTCAGTCGGGCTTACGCATGGACATGAGCGCTGAATCGCGGCAACAAGAGGCGTGCGCGGCTACTGCTTCCATTTCTGATGCGATTGACGCCATTCGCTCATCTGAATAACTTCAGCGCTGGGCGGTGGTGTTTTGATTTCAAACGGGTAGGGTGCCAGTTCGATTTGCGCAGTGTGCGCGCCGAACATCGTGATCGTGCCAGGGTGACGTTGCTCGCCGGTCACCGTGAACTCGAAGCCATACACGCGGGCCAGGCGTTTGCGGCCCTGAGCGTCGCGGGCGAAGGTCAGGCGGCGCAGCGCCACCGCGTCATCCAGCAGTTGCAGCTCAAGGCGTTCGCAGTGCTGCTTGACGCGTGCCAGCGCCTTTTCGCGCAGACCATGGGCGTGCCACCACCAGGCCGCGGCGCTCGCGAACAGCATCAGCACGAAGATGTTTCCCAGGGTCAGCATGACGGAGTGCTCCAGCGTAGGAGTCGTCAGCTTAACTGTCCTGAGTGATTTACAGCCATACTGCGCGACTTATATTTCTCATTATTGCATTTGCATCGTGTTCAGGATTCCGCCCCCCATGAAACGTACGCCTCATTTGCTCGCTATCCAGTCCCATGTGGTATTCGGCCACGCCGGCAACAGCGCAGCGGTGTTCCCGATGCAGCGTATCGGGGTCAACGTCTGGCCGCTCAACACGGTCCAGTTCTCCAACCACACGCAATATAAGCAGTGGACCGGCGAAGTGCTGGCTCCGCAGCAGATTCCTGCGCTGATCGACGGGATTGCCGCCATCGGCGAGCTGGGCAACTGCGATGCGGTGCTGTCGGGGTATCTGGGCAGTGCGGCGCAGGGCAGGGCGATTCTCACGGGCGTGGCACGCATCAAGGCGGCCAATCCGAAAGCGCTGTACCTCTGCGACCCGGTGATGGGCCATCCTGAAAAAGGCTGCATCGTTGCGCCCGAAGTCAGTGATTTCCTGCTGCAGGAAGCGGCGGCCATGGCGGACTTCATGTGCCCCAATCAACTGGAGCTGGACAGCTTCTCGGGGCGCAAGCCCGAATCACTGCACGACTGCCTGGCGATGGCGCGGGCCTTGCTGGCGCGTGGTCCCAAGGCGATTGTGGTGAAACACCTCGATTACCCCGGCAAGGCCGCCGATGGTTTTGAAATGCTGCTGGTCACTGCCGAGGCCAGCTGGCATCTGCGCCGCCCGTTATTGGCATTTCCGCGTCAGCCGGTCGGCGTGGGTGATCTGACCTCCGGGTTGTTTCTGTCGCGTGTGCTGCTCGGCGACGATCTGGTTGCAGCGTTCGAGTTCGCTGCGGCCGCCGTCCACGAGGTGCTGCTGGAAACCCAGGCCTGTGGCAGCTATGAGCTGGAACTGGTGCGCGCTCAGGATCGCATCGCGCACCCACGGGTAAAGTTCGAAGCCGTGCGTTTGTAATAGATCTGCTATCAAAGGCTCGGGCATCGATGCCCGAGCCTGGTAATTACAACGCTTCTTCCTTGATGTCCTGATAACGCTTTTCTAGTTCCTGACGAATCTGGCGGCGTTGCTGCGCCTGGATGAAACGTCGCTTGGCATCGGCCGATTCGGGCTCCAGGGGCGGGACGCTGGCGGGCTTGCGATTGTCGTCCACGGCAACCATGGTGAAGAAGCAGCTGTTGGAATGACGTACCGAGCGCTCGCGGATATTTTCGGTGACCACCTTGATGCCCACCTCCATGGAGGTGTTGCCGGTGTAATTGACCGAGGCGAGAAAGGTCACCAGTTCACCGACATGCACCGGCTCACGGAAAATCACCTGGTCTACCGACAGCGTCACCACGTAGCGTCCGGCGTAGCGGCTGGCACATGCGTAGGCCACTTCGTCCAGGTACTTGAGCAGCGTGCCGCCGTGTACGTTGCCAGAGAAGTTGGCCATGTCCGGGGTCATCAATACAGTCATCGACAGCTGGGCGTTTCCGGGTTCCATAGCGTACTCACACGGTCAAGGTGTTCAAGGGGCGCCTATGCTGGCGCTCAAGGGGCTTGCGACAGTTATCGGGACGCTGGCCAGCAGGCGGCCGTCACGCGTCATAACTATCTGTTTCCATATATTGCACCGCCTTTATGTCGAAGGGGGCGGTGTTAACCTGCAAAAACCTGTGGATCGGGTTTTTTCCTACGTCTTTATCGGATTTTAGTGACGAAAAGGATAGCTGTCGCCCTGAAGGGCACGGCGATATCGGCTTGCAACGTCATCATCACAAGGAGCTTCGCCATCATGCATGCCATCAATTTCATTCAGGATCTGGCAGTGATCATGCTGGTGGCCGGTGTGGTGACCATTCTGTTCCATCGCCTCCGGCAGCCGGTCGTACTGGGCTATATCGTTGCCGGGTTCATCATCGGTCCGCACACCCCGCCATTCAGTCTGATCCACGACGAAGACACCATCAAAATTCTGGCCGAACTGGGGGTGATCTTCCTGATGTTCTGCCTCGGGCTGGAGTTCAGCCTGCGCAAGCTGTTCAAGGTCGGTGCCACGGCGTTCATCGCGGCCTTTCTGGAAATTGCCCTGATGATCTGGATCGGTTACGAGATCGGGCAGTTCTTTGGCTGGAAAACCATGGACTCGCTGTTTCTCGGCGCGATTCTGGCGATCTCCTCCACCACCATCATCGTCAAGGCGCTCAACGACCTGAAGATGAAGAACCAGCGCTTTGCCCAGTTGATCTTCGGCGTGTTGATCGTGGAGGACATTCTCGGTATCGGCATCATCGCGCTGTTGTCCGGCATCGCCGTCAGCGGCTCGGTCAGTTCCGGGGAAGTGTTCTCCACCGTCGGCAAGCTGTCGCTGTTCATGATCGTGGCGCTGGTGATCGGCATCCTTGTGGTGCCTCGACTGCTGTCCTATGTCGCCAGATTCGAAAGCAACGAGATGCTGCTGATCACTGTGCTGGGCCTGTGTTTCGGCTTCTGTCTGCTGGTGGTCAAGCTGGAATACAGCATGGTCCTGGGCGCCTTCCTGATCGGCGCGATCATGGCCGAGTCGCGTGAGTTGCTGAAGATCGAGCGCCTGATCGAGCCGGTTCGCGACATGTTCAGCGCGATCTTTTTCGTGGCCATCGGTTTGATGATTGATCCGGGCATCCTGCTGCAATACGCCTGGCCGATCGCCGTCATTACCGTTGCCGTGGTGCTGGGCAAGATGTTGTCCTGCGGCCTGGGCGCCTTTATCGCAGGCAACGATGGCCGTACCTCGCTGCGCGTGGGCATGGGACTGTCACAGATTGGCGAGTTTTCCTTCATCATCGCAGCGTTGGGCATGACCCTGCAGGTCACCAGCGACTTTCTGTACCCGGTGGCAGTCGCCGTATCCGCCATCACCACCCTGCTGACACCGTACCTGATTCGCGGCGCAGACCCGTTGTCGCTCAAGCTGGCGGCGATCATTCCCCGGCGCGTTGCACGGGTGTTCGGCATGTACGGCGAGTGGCTGCGCAGCATTCAGCCGCAAGGCCAGAGTGCAGTGCTGGTCGGGATGATCAGGCGGATTCTCTTGCAGGTCGGCGTCAACCTGGCGCTGGTGATGGCGATCTTTTTCAGCGGTGGCTATTTTGCCGAGCGTCTTGGTGGCTACATGAGCGAATGGGTAGGCGATGTCAGCCACCAGAAAGCCTGGATCTGCGGCGCGGCGCTGCTGCTGTCACTACCGTTTCTGATTGCCGCGTATCGCAAGCTCAAGGCACTGTCGATGCTGCTGGCCGAGATGGGCGTGAAGCCCGAGATGGCGGGCCGTCATACCGTGCGCGTGCGCAAGGTCGTGGCCGAGGTGATTCCACTGTTATCGCTGATGGTGATTTTCGTGATGCTGGCGGCGCTGTCGGCAAGCATTCTGCCGGCCAACGAACTGCTGGTGGTGGTTGCTCTGGTTGCTGCGCTGGTCGCTGCATTGCTGTGGCGCTGGCTGATCCGTGTGCATACCCGGATGCAGATTGCGTTACTGGAAACACTGGGTAACCATCAAGAGAACTCCGGGCACTGAGGCCCGGAGATTCTTGAATACTGCGCAGCAGGGGTGTCTCAGCTTTCCAGCCAGACATCCCGAGCCCAGTGCCAGACCGATTCCCAGCTGTCTTCGGTGACCAGTTCTTCCTCGGCGGACCACAGCAATACAGTGCCGTCTTCCTCGACGCAGTAGTAGTCGTCACCGTCCTGACAGATCGGGATCAGCTCGCGTGGCACGCCCAGATCCCAGGCCGTGGCGGCCACGTCTGGCAGGTAAGTGTGCGACTGCGGGTCGGTCACGGTGACGGGTTCAAGGCTGCCGTACACCACATCGCTGACTGTCAGGAGAAATTCCTTGAAGACAAACGGAATGTTGATGAACAGCTGTTCCTCGATCTCGACCAGTTGGTCTTCGTCAGGCAGCTCAAGCGGAACCGGCACCGGTTCATTTGCTTCACGCAGTTGTTCAATGACTTCTTCCACGACACAGATCCTCTCACTTGATGGCGCGGGTTATACAGTAGCGTAAAGCCTTTCTCAAAATAACTATCCGAACGGATAAACAAAGAACCCCGGATATGTCCGGGGTTCTGAACGCGAGAACGGGTTCTGGTTCAACCGTTCTGGCGAATTCCTGCCACCAGCCAAGGCTGGTTATCGCCTTGCGGACGTTCCATGTTCCAGCTTTCGCTGAACACTTCGCCCTGGTCGAAACGCGACGTCTTGGACACGCCCGAGAACGTCAGCGTGGCGATGGTCTTGTCGGCCCGATCATCCACACCGTCCAGCTGGACCTGAAGGTTTTCGATGAAGGTCGACTGGAAGCCGTCGCCCAGGTCCGCACGTTCCTTTTTCAGGAACTGCAGCATTTGCGGGGTGACGAACTCGGCGATCTTGTCCATCTCGTTGGCGTCCCAGTGCTGCTGCAGCGACTGGAAGTGGCCGCGAGCAGCGTCCAGGAAGCGCTGTTCATTGAACCAGGCAGGTGCATTGATCACTGGCGCAGCGGAGGCCGGGGAAGAGCTGCCGAAGATCGGGTTCTGCGCAGGCTGGCTGGTTTCGCGCTGGTACGGCGGCGCACCGGCAGCGGCCATTTTCGGCTGTTGCTGCTGACGACGACGCGCGATGAAGCGGAAGATCAGAAAGGCAATGAGGCCCATGATCAGGATGTCGAACAGTTGCAGGCCGTTGAAGCCGTCACCCATGAACATCGACGCGAGCAGGCCACCGGCAGCAATACCGGCCAATGGGCCCAGCCAGCGCGAAGCACCGCTTGCCGCAGCGGCAGGACGACCCGCAGCGTTAGGCGCTGCCGCAGGTGTGGAAGGCGCGGCCTGACGTGTCTGATGCGTAGGCGCCGAGCCCATGCTCTTGCCGCCACCGAAGCGCGCGGCGTTCACATCCAGGCTCATGGTGAGCCCGATGCACAGCGCCATCGCGATGCTTAGAAAACGTTGCATAAGGGTATTCCCGTTTTGTGATTGCACGCGCGCCATGTTGCACAGCGGATGGCGACATGACCAGCGCGTTAGTGTTTCGGACTTTTACATAAACAGCGTAGGACTTTTCTACGCGCTTCGTAAGATGTGTACGAGGATTATCGTTCCTCACGCTACGGCGTGGGAACGATAGTCAGGGACGTATGGACAATGATCGACCGGCCTACAACGGTACCAGCTTCGCGTAGCCCATCATCAGCCACTTGCTGCCCTCGGGGAAGTTGACCTGCACCCGGGCCTGGGCGCCAGCGCCTTCGAAGTTGAGGATCACGCCTTCGCCGAATACCGCATGCTGGACGCGCTGGCCCATGGTGAACTCGGTTTCCGGAATGCCGGTGCCGTTGAACAGGCTGCTGCTGTTGAATTTCGGCGTGCCGCCGAACGGACGGTTGACGCTGTTGGACAGCCGGACTTCCTGAATCAGCGCCGGCGGGATTTCGCGTACGAAACGCGAGACCTTGTTGTAGGTTTCGCTGCCGTACAGACGCCGCGTTTCGGCGTAGGTCATCACCAACTGTTTCATGGCCCGGGTGATGCCGACATAGGCCAGGCGCCGTTCCTCTTCAAGACGGCCCGGTTCTTCCAGACTCATCTTGTGCGGGAACAGCCCTTCCTCCATGCCCACCAGGAACACGTGCGGGAATTCCAGGCCCTTGGCGCTGTGCAGGGTCATCAGCTGAATGCTGTCTTCATGCTCCTGTGCCTGGGTGTCGCCCGCTTCCAGCGAGGCATGCCCCAAAAACGCTGCCAGTGGCGTCAGGTCTTCTTCGCTTTCGTGATTCTCGAAAGCACGGGCAGCGCTGACCAGTTCCTCAAGGTTTTCTACCCGCGCCTGACCTTTCTCGCCTTTTTCCTGCTCATGATAGGTAATCAGCCCGGACTGTTCGATCACCGTCTGGGTCATCAGGTGCAGCGGCATTTCCATGACCTTGGCCGCGAGGTTCTCGATCAGCTCGATGAACCCGCCCAAGGCCGTGGCGGCGCGTCCGGTCAGGCCCTTGTTGGCAACCAGCAGGCGCATGGCTTCCCACATGGACACATCGGCATGACGCGCATGCTCGCGAATCGCTTCGACGGTCTTTTCACCGATGCCGCGCGCCGGAACGTTGATCACCCGCTCCAGTGCCGCATCGTTGCCACGGCCTTCCAGCAAGCGCATGTAGGCCATCGCGTTCTTGATTTCGGCACGTTCGAAGAAGCGCTGTCCGCCGTAAATGCGGTACGGAATACGCTCACGCAGCAGGGCTTCTTCAAGCACCCGCGACTGGGCGTTGGAGCGGTACAGAATGGCGATGTCGTTGCGCGAAATACCGGTTTTCAGCGCGCTCTCGATGGTCTCGACCACGTAACGCGCTTCATCGTGCTCGTTGAACGCGGCGTACAGATTGATCAGCTCGCCATCGCCGACGTCGGTCCACAATTCCTTGCCCAGGCGACCACTGTTATTGATGATCAAGCCGTTGGCGGCCTTGAGGATGCTCGCCGTGGAGCGGTAGTTCTGCTCCAGGCGGATGACTTCGGTGTCCGGGAAGTCCGAGGAATACTGGTGGATGTTCTCGATCTTCGCGCCGCGCCAGCCGTAAATGGACTGATCGTCGTCGCCGACCACCATCAGGCTGTCGCCCCCCTGGGCGAGCAGGCGCAGCCAGGCGTACTGCACGGCGTTGGTGTCCTGGAACTCGTCCACCAGAACGTGGCGGAAGCGGCGCTGATAATGCGCCAGCAAGCCCGGGTTATCGCGCCACAGGTCGAGTGCGCGCAGCAGCAGTTCGGAGAAGTCGATGACGCCGGCCCGCTGGCAGGCGATCTCATAAGCTTCGTAGACGCTTTTCATGGTGGTCAGGAACAGATCGCCGCTGGCCTGAATATGTTTCGGGCGCAGGCCTTCGTCTTTCTGACCATTGATGAACCACTGGGCCTGACGTGCAGGCCAGCGTTGTTCGTCCAGACCCAGCTCGCGCATCACGCGCTTTACCAGACGCTGCTGGTCATCGCTGTCGAGAATCTGGAAGGTCTGTACCAGCCCGGCTTCCTGCCAGTGCGCACGCAGCAGGCGATGGGCCAGGCCGTGGAAGGTGCCCACCCACATGCCAGCCGGGCTGATGCCCATCAGCTGCTCGATACGGTGGCGCATTTCGGCAGCCGCCTTGTTGGTGAACGTCACCGACAGGACCGAGTGCGGGGAGGCTTGCTCGACCTGCATCAGCCATGCGATGCGATGCACCAGCACACGGGTTTTGCCGGAGCCAGCACCAGCCAGGACCAACTGACGACCCAGAGAGGCGGCTACGGCCTGACGTTGGGCATCGTTGAGGGAATTCAGAAGAAGAGAGAGATCATCGCGCATCAGCGCATTCTAGGGTGCCGCGCGATGACGGGCAAACCATGCTTTGCGTCAGCCAATAAAAATAGCGGAGGCGCTGACGACCGGTCGTCGCCTGTTGTCGGGCGCGAATGCGTTGCGTCTACCTTTATGGGTGAACAGGCAGGGTCTGACTGGCGAATGGGCCTAATGTAGGATTATTCCCACAATTGCCGCAGATAACGCCCGCACGGCACGTTCCAGCTTCGTTTAACTGGGCGGCTGGCGGGTCATGTAGTATAACTACAAGAAAGCTACAACCAGCCCATCTCTTCTTTTGCCGAGTCTGCCCCTTGAATCTGCTGCAACACATCGCCCAGTCACGTAATTTGCTGCGCAAATCGGAGCTCAAGGTAGCCGACCATGTGCTGCTCGACCCTGCGGCCGTGATGCACAGTTCCATGGCAGACCTGGCGCACAGCGTCGGTATCAGCGAGCCGACCATCGTGCGTTTCTGTCGCGCCATCGGCTGCACCGGGTTTCAGGACCTCAAGCTCAAGCTGGCGCAGAGCCTTGCAGCGGGCGCAAGTTTTGGGCAGTTCGCGATTCACGAAGACGATTCGGTCGCCGACTACAGCCTGAAGATCTTCGACACTACGCTGCACACGCTCATGGAAGTGCGCGAAAACCTCGACCCCCATTCTTTGCAGCTGGCAGTTACGGCCATGGCCGGCGCCAACCGGGTCGAGTTCTACGGGTTTGGCGCGTCCGGCGCAGTAGCCGCCGATGCGCAGCACAAGTTCTTTCGTTTGCTGCTGACCGCTGCGGCGTATTCCGATCCGCACATGCAGGCGATGTCAGCTGTCACGCTCAAGCCGACGGATGTCGCGGTGTGCATTTCGCAGTCAGGCCGTTCGAAGGATTTGCTGATCACCGCCAATCTGGTTCGCGAGAGCGGCGCGACGCTGATCACGCTGTGCCCCAGCCAGACGCCACTTGCCGAGCTGTCTTCGGTCAACCTGGCCATCGACGTGCACGAAGACACCGAAATCTACACGCCGCTGACCTCGCGCATCGCACACCTGGTGGTCATTGATGTGCTGGCAATGGGCGTCGCCATGGCGCGCGGCCCCGGTCTGGTCAACCACCTCAAGAGCGTCAAACGCAGCCTGCGCGGCTTGCGCCTGTCGCCGAAGTCGATCAAGACCCACGAAGACTGACACCGGTTTGTATTTGAACGGCGGCGTCAAAACGCCCGCCAAACACCCTGTGGCACTTGGCAGGCGTCCATAGAGGCTACGTTATTCAGCAGCGAACATCGGAACTTCTACGGTATCGATGGACGCCAGCAACTCGTCCTTGTAGTAGATGCTGATACCCGTGATGTCAGCGCCACTTGGCTGGGTATAAGCAACTGCTTTCTCGGTCAGTACCTGCAAGCCAATGCCCTGGGTTTCGACCATCAGATCCAGACTCAGATGGTTGAAGGCTGCTGGCCTGGCGCTTTTGACGAGCACTGGAACCGAATTTGTCTGAGGAACGGTTACGGTCCCGAAGACTTGAAGAGTGCTGACGCGGCTGTCGCGGGCCTGCCAGTTTTTGCTTTCGATAGTCATTGTTTGGCTCCTTGCCATAACTTCATTGATTGAATGAATTGCGTCCTGCGGGGCCAGTTTCCATGAAGGGGGCGACGTTGATGCGGTAAATATATATTTCCCGCATGTCCAGGCAGGCCGTCACGTTTCAAAATTTAACCAAGCTGTCATGTGTCCGCCGCCTGATTGTCATTGCCCCGCTCCATTCTGGTGCTCCCACAAAACGTATTGGGAGACAGGACATGGCTCGGCATTACGATGATTTACCTACCAGCACCGTGAAAACCCGCCGTCAGCAGGAAGATCAGCGTCGCATGGAGTTTCGTCGGGCAATTGAAAGCTACAGCGAGGCACGTCAGCTCAATCAGGAGTTGTGTGACTACATGGATGGCATGGATAACGCCGTCTGGCAGACGATCAAGTTGCCCGCGGTCGACCGTCGAAACGCTCGACAAGCTGGCTGATCTGCGCACGTTCGGTGCGGATGAACGCAAGAAACGCATGTGCCACGGGTGAAAGGCGTTTGTCCCCGGCCTGAGCCACGCACCAGCTTCGATACAGTGGCAACTCCGCCACGGGCAGCTCAACCAGGGCGCCTGTGGCGAGTTCCTGGCAGACTGCGTGTCGGGTCAGCATCGCCAGGCCCAGCCCGGCTACCACGCATTCACGTTGTGCTTCGCTGGAGGACACTTCCAGCGTCTGCGTGAAGTGCACGCGCTTCTCCTTGAAAAACTCCTCGCAGGCCCGACGCGTGCCCGATCCTGTTTCCCGGGTCAGCAACGGCCATGGCTCCAGATCTTGCAGGTTCAGCGTCGCGCGGCTGCTCAGCGGATGGTCAGGCGGCGCTACGGCGACAATCGGGTTATTCAGGAACGGCAAGAACTCCAGGCCCATGTCCAGTGGCACTGCCGACATCACCACTAGATCATCGCGGTTATCCGCCAGGCGTCTGATGACTTGCGCGCGATTGACCACCATCAGGCTCAGGCTGACTTCCGGGTGCTGGCGCTTGAAGGCGGCGAACAGGTGAGGGATGAAGTACTTGCAGCTCGACTCGACGGCCAGCTTCAACTGGCCTTGCAGCGAGCCCTGCATGTCGGAAAGCTGCATGTCGAGGCTTTCCAGGCGCCCGAAAATATCCCGGCTGGCCTGCTGCAGTGCTTGCGCCGCTTCGGTCAGGTAGAGCTTTTTGCTGACGTATTCGAACAGCGGCTGGCCGATCAGCTCTTCGAGCTGGCGAATCTGCAGGCTGACAGCGGGTTGTGTCAGCGACATCTCTTCGGCCGCGCGGCTGTATGAGCGCAGGTCGCACACTTCATTGAAAATGCGCAGCTGACGCAATGTCATACGCATCAATGACTTACGCATTTATAACGGCTCCGCGATCCGACTGAAGCGCCAACTATAAGCTTTTACTTATGCACCTCCCAACTTTTACTCATTTTTGTTAATCCTCGATTGGGCATAGGGTGGCCCTGCGACATTCAGTCACATACACGGTTACAAGTGTGGGTCGAGGGAAACGCCAGTGATAACAAAAATTCTGATCGCCAACCGCGGGGAGATTGCCGTTCGCATCGTGCGTGCATGCGCCGAGATGGGCATTCGCTCGGTGGCGATCTTTTCCGAAGCGGACCGGCATGCCTTGCATGTCAAACGTGCCGACGAAGCCTACAGCATTGGTGCCGAACCTCTGGCGGGTTACCTGAACCCGCGTAAATTGGTGAATCTGGCAGTGGAAACCGGCTGCGATGCGCTGCATCCCGGTTATGGCTTTCTTTCCGAGAATGCCGAACTGGCCGATATCTGTGCCGAGCGAGGGATCAAATTCATCGGTCCCTCCGCAGAAGTGATTCGCCGCATGGGGGACAAGACCGAGGCCCGGCGCAGCATGGTCAAGGCCGGTGTGCCGGTCACGCCCGGCACCGAAGGCAACGTGGCAGATATCGACGAGGCGCTGGCCGAGGGCGAGCGTATCGGTTACCCGGTGATGCTCAAGGCCACCTCCGGGGGCGGGGGACGGGGTATCCGTCGCTGCAACAGCCGCGAAGAACTCGAGCAGGCCTTCCCGCGCGTGATTTCCGAAGCGACCAAGGCCTTCGGCTCGGCAGAAGTCTTTCTTGAGAAGTGCATCGTCAATCCCAAGCACATTGAAGCGCAGATTTTGGGCGACAGTTTCGGCAACGTGGTGCATCTGTTCGAGCGCGACTGTTCGATTCAGCGACGCAACCAGAAGCTCATCGAAATCGCTCCCAGCCCGCAGTTGACCCCCGAACAGCGCGCCTACATCGGCGATCTGTCGGTACGTGCGGCCAAGGCAGTCGGTTACGAGAACGCTGGCACCGTGGAGTTTCTGCTCGCCGAGGGCGAGGTGTACTTCATGGAGATGAACACCCGGGTGCAGGTCGAGCACACGATCACCGAAGAAATCACCGGCATTGATATCGTTCGCGAGCAGATCCGTATCGCCTCCGGTCTGCCGTTGTCGGTCAAGCAGGAAGACATCATCCATCGCGGTTTTGCCCTGCAGTTCCGGATCAACGCCGAGGACCCGAAGAACAACTTCCTGCCCAGCTTCGGCAAGATCACTCGTTATTACGCGCCCGGTGGGCCTGGCGTGCGCACCGACACAGCGATTTATACCGGCTACACCATTCCGCCGTTCTATGACTCGATGTGCCTGAAGCTGATTGTCTGGGCGTTGACCTGGGAAGAGGCCATGGACCGCGGCCTGCGTGCGCTCGATGACATGCGCCTGCAAGGGGTCAAGACCACGGCTGCCTATTACCAGGAAATCCTCCGCAACCCGGAGTTTCGCAGCGGTGAGTTCAACACCAGCTTTGTCGAGAGCCACCCCGAGCTGACCAATTATTCGATCAAACGCAAACCCGAAGAGCTGGCCCTGGCCATCGCCGCCGCCATTGCCGCCCATGCAGGCTTATGAATAAGCAGCTGCAAGTTTCAAGCTACAAGCTGCAAGTAAAAGCCGAGTCGCTCTTACTTGAAGCTTGCAGCTGACAACTTGCAGCTCGAAAGGACTACCCATGACCAAGAAGATCTTTGTAACCGATACCATCCTGCGTGACGCTCACCAATCGTTGCTGGCGACGCGCATGCGTACCGAAGACATGCTGCCGATCTGCGACAAGCTCGACCAGGTCGGCTACTGGTCGCTGGAAGTCTGGGGCGGCGCTACCTTCGATGCCTGCGTGCGTTTTCTCAAGGAAGACCCGTGGGAACGTCTGCGCCAGCTGCGTGCGGCCTTGCCCAATACCCGGTTGCAGATGCTTCTGCGTGGCCAGAACCTGCTGGGCTATCGGCATTACAGCGATGACGTAGTCAAGGCGTTCGTCGCCAAGGCGGCGGTCAACGGTATTGATGTGTTCCGTATTTTCGATGCCATGAACGACGTGCGTAACCTGCGGGTCGCCATCGAGGCGGTGAAAGCGGCGGGCAAACACGCGCAGGGCACCATCGCTTACACCACCAGCCCGGTGCATACCATCGAGGCCTTCGTGGCGCAGGCCCGGCAGATGGAAGCCATGGGCTGTGACTCGGTGGCGATCAAAGACATGGCCGGCCTGTTGACGCCTTATGCCACGGGTGAGCTGGTCAAGGCGCTGAAGGCCGAGCAGTCGTTGCCGGTGTTCATCCACTCGCATGACACGGCCGGCCTGGCCGCCATGTGTCAGCTCAAGGCGATCGAAAGCGGCGCTGACCATATCGACACGGCGATCTCCAGCTTTGCTTGGGGCACCAGCCATCCGGGCACCGAATCGATGGTGGCCGCGCTCAAGGGCAGCGAGTTCGACACCGGCCTGGACCTGGAGCTGCTGCAGGAAATCGGTCTGTATTTCTACGCGGTGCGTAAGAAATACCATCAGTTCGAAAGCGAATTTACTGCAGTCGACACGCGGGTACAGGTTAATCAGGTGCCTGGCGGGATGATTTCCAACCTGGCCAATCAGTTGAAGGAGCAGGGCGCACTCAACCGCATGAGCGAAGTGCTGGCTGAAATTCCGCGCGTGCGCAAAGACCTCGGCTATCCGCCGCTGGTAACCCCGACTTCGCAGATCGTCGGTACTCAGGCGTTCTTCAATGTGTTGGCCGGGGAGCGTTACAAAACCATCACCAATGAAGTGAAGCTTTATCTGCAAGGCGGCTACGGCAAGGCGCCGGGTCTGGTGGATGAAAAACTGCGTCGTCAGGCGATCGGCAATGAAGAACTGATCGATGTTCGTCCGGCCGACCTGCTCAAGCCGGAGATGACCAGGCTACGGGCCGATATCGGCGCGCTGGCCAAGTCCGAAGAGGACGTGCTGACGTTTGCCATGTTCCCGGACATTGGCCGCAAGTTCCTCGAGGAGCGTGCAGCCGGGACACTGGCGCCGGAAGTGCTGCTGCCGATTCCCGAAGCCGGAAGCGTGGCGAAGGCAGGCGGTGAGGGCGTACCGACCGAGTTCGTTATTGATGTGCACGGCGAAACCTATCGGGTCGACATCACCGGTGTGGGCGTCAAGGCCGAGGGCAAGCGCCACTTCTACCTGACCATAGACGGCATGCCGGAAGAGGTGGTGTTCGAGCCGCTCAACGAATTCGTCGGCGGCGGGGCCAGCAAACGCAAGCAAGCCCACGCACCGGGCGACGTCAGCACCACCATGCCCGGCAACATCGTCGATGTGCTGGTCAAGGAGGGCGATGTGGTCAAGGCCGGTCAGGCAGTGCTGATCACTGAAGCGATGAAAATGGAGACCGAAGTTCAGGCGTCGGTCGCAGGCAAGGTCGTCGCCATCCACGTCGCCAAGGGCGACCGCGTCAATCCGGGCGAAGTGCTGATCGAGATCGAAGGTTGAGCTGACACCTGCGCATCCTCCAAAGGTTTACCTCAGGGAAGCACTCGTGGCTTCCCTTTTTTTATCCTGTGCAGGCGCGGCCAGTGGTCACGACTATCGTTCCGCACGCTCCAGCGTGGGAATGCCGTTCTCGACGCTCTGCGTCGCACGATGGTGGTTATTCGGACGTCATACTGATCCAGCGTCGCCTGGCCCATTTGTTCACCGAAACGCCTCAAGCCCCTTGATCTGTTGCCCTTCTTTGAAGTTATCCACAGCCAGCCAGCGTTCAAAGGCGTTCTGCCGCTCAGGCCATTCGCTGTCGAGCATCGAATACCACTCGGTATCCCGGCTCTGGCCTTTGACCACCATGTGCTGGCGGAAGGTGCCTTCGTAGCTGAAGCCGAATCGCTCGGCAGCGCGTTTGGAGCGGGCGTTGTTGGCATTGCACTTCCACTCCAGGCGGCGATAGCCCAGTGCGAAAATCTCTCTGGCCAGCAGGTAAATGGCTTCGGTGCCTTTGGGCGTGCGTTGCATGGCCGCGCTGAAGGTCACATGACCTATCTCGATACGCCCATGGGCAGCGACGATCGACATCAGGCTGATGAGGCCTTCGGCCTTATCGGTCTGCTGATCGACCACGGTGTAAAACCACGGATCGGTGGCCGCCTGATGCCCGGCCAGCCATCTATCGAAGGCGCTACGGTCGCTGAACGGCCCGTAGGGAAGATAATCCCACAGCTTCGGGTCCGCATTCGGGCCCTCGAGTGCCGCCCACAGGTCATCGGCGTGACGCGCGGCATCGAGTTTTTCCAGACGAATGAAACGGCCTGTCAGTGTATGGGCCGTGGGCATTGCAGCGGCTTGCCAGTCCAGCAGGGTGTCGGACATCAGTCACTTCCTGTTTCAGAGTGCTTTACGAAATTGTATGAGGCCGGGCCGTTCGGCGATTCGCTCGTACAACTGAATGGCCGTGGCGTTGGTTTCGTGGGTCAGCCAGTGCACCTTGTCGCAACCGTCTGCCTTGGCCGTGGCGTAGACAAACTCGATCAGTTGCCTGCCGATGCCTGTTCCGCGTTGTTCGGGGGCGACGATCAGATCTTGCAGGTAGCAGGCGTTGTTGATGCTCCAGTTGGAGCGATGGTAGATGAAATTCACCATGCCCACTGCCTCGTCACCCAGCCATGCGAGCGCCGAGTGAGTCGGTTCGTTCGCGTCCACAAGGCGTTGCCAGGTGATGGCGCTGACGCCTTCGGCCAGCTCGGTGTTGTAGAAGCGCAGATAGGCCTGCCACAGAGGCAGCCACGCGTGATGATCGTCGACGGTAACGGGGCGAATCTGCACATCGGTCATGAGTTGCTCCCTTCGCTCATCAAGCGAGCGACGTGTTGGTCATTTGCATCCTGGCTTGCGGCGAGGCCGTCGCGCACACCGGCCATGTCCGCAGCGCTGCGATTCTGACTGAGTTTACGTTTGCCCTGCAGCCGCTGCACCGGAATGGCGAACCCGACAATCGCTCCGAGCATTTTTGCGATGTAGTCCGCCGGCGCATCGTCAATGGACCAGGGTTGCGCCCGGTCGGATTCGTGGCGATGGGTCAGGTCAGCCAGCAACTGATGCAATTGTGCAGCATCGGTAAAAACCTCGGCCTGCCCATAAGCATGCACGGCCACATAATTCCACGTCGGTACGACCTTGCCGTGCTCCCTCTTGCTCGGATAGAACGACGGGCTCACGTAGGCATCGCCGCCAGGAAAAATCACCAGTGCTTCGGCGCCGGCGCTCAATTGCTGCCACTGCGGATTGGCTTTGGCCAGATGCCCGTAAAGCGTGCCATACGAACCTTCATCGCGGCGCAACAGCAGTGGCAGGTGGGTGGCTTGCAATCCTTCTGCGCCGTGCGTGACCAGAATCGCCAGGCGCGTCTGCTCCATCTGCTCGTGCAGGCTCGGTGTGTCGTTGTTCTTGAAAGCGGCAGGGATGTACATGAGGAATGTCCTTGGCTGATAACAGGATCGTAGGCAAGGCATTGGTCTGATGTAAGATCCATTTTTGATCGTTTTAACAGGGCCAATGCATGCCTGATCTCAGTGTCGCGTTTCCGTCCACACTCACCGGTATCGCGCTGGACCCGAATCAGGGTCTGAGCAAGCAGCTTTATGGCCTGTTGCGCCAGCAGGTCCTCGATGGGCGTCTGAGCAGTGGCACGCGCCTGCCAGCCAGTCGCGATTTGGCGCATTCACTGGGCATCTCCCGTAACAGCGTGATCCGGGCCTACGACCAGCTGTATGCCGAGGGTTTCATCGAGGGACGTGTCGGCGACGGTACGTATGTGGCGCAGCTCTCTGAACCAGGCGCTGCGCCTCGGCGGATCAGCCGCGAAAAACTATCCACCAACTTACCCACAGGTGTATCCACAGGGTTACGCACAGGTTTGTCCACAATCGCGGCTGAAATGCTGTCAGATTCCTCCTGTGAAGTTATCCACAACCCGACACGCGCGCTGCTCGAAAAACATCATCTGCATGAGCCTCCGACGGGTCGTCCGCGAGCCTTTCGGGTAGGCGTTCCAGCGTTCGATCTGTTCCCCTTTGCCTTGTGGGGCAAGCTGTATGCCGCTTTTTGGCGCAAGCCTAACCTTGCTCAGCTCGGTTATGGGTCGGCGGCGGGAGACTCGCGGTTACGTGAGCTGATTGCAGTCTACCTGCGCTCATCGCGTGGGCTGCATTGCAGTGCTGAGCAAATTGTGATCACCAGTGGCGCACAGCATGCGATCAGCCTTTGTGCACAGTTGCTTCTTGCCCCGGGCGAGGGCGTTGCCGTGGAGAATCCGGGGTATCGGGCGGCCGGTCATGCGTTTGCACTGGCAGGTGCTCGATTGCACGGGGTTGCTGTGGATAACGACGGCATGCGTTGTGCCGACCTTGAGCAGGCAGACTGCCGGCTGGCCTATGTGACGCCTTCACACCAATACCCGACCGGCGTGGTGATGAGCCTGGCGCGGCGTCTGGAATTGCTGGCCTGGGCCGAGAAACACCAGGGCTGGATTGTCGAGGATGATTACGACGGTGAGTATCGCTACAGCGGTTCACCGTTGGCGCCCCTGGCTGCGCTCGACCGCAACGCGCGCGTGCTCTACGTCGGCACGTTCGGCAAAATCGCCTTTCCGGCGCTGCGCCTCGGGTACCTGGTTTTGCCAGAGCCACTGGTGCCGGTGTTCAGCCAGCGCAAGGCCGTGGACATGCGTCATACCGAGATAGGGGTTCAGGCGGTCATGGCGCAATTCATTGCGTCGGGTCATTTCCAGCGACACATACGTCGCATGCGCCGCGCGGCGCTCAGTCGGCGCGATGTGCTGCTGGATAACTGGCCGGCCGATATTCCGGGGTGCGCGGCAATGCCCAGAGTGGTTGCCGGGCTGCATGTCATGGTCAAGGTCGACAGCGTGGCGCGTGAGCAGGCGCTGATTGCCAAGGCCAATGGTGTCGGGGTCGAAATGAATGCCCTGAGTGATTACTGGCTGCCTGATTCCACTGAGCCTGTGGATAACCGCGCCGGGCTGGTGCTGGGGTTTGCCGCAGTGCCCGAGGACGAGATGGTCGAGGCATTGAACAGGCTGCGCGAGGTCTGGTCCGAGTAGTCCCGTTGGCAGGCGTATAATCTGCGCTTTCTGTTACCTGTCCTTGAGATACCCATGAACAACTCTCTTACTGCAACACCCGGACGCAAGTTCGGCGCGCCGCTGGCCGCGCTGTTCCTGCTGCTGATGGGCGCCCAGTTTTTGCTGCTCAGTGTCGGCACCCGCCAGGTAATGCTGTGGATCGTCGGCGCGGCGTTGGGCGTAACGCTGTATCACGCGGCATTTGGTTTCACCTCGGCGTGGCGGGTGTTCATCCGCGAGCGGCGCGGTGCTGGCCTGCGCGCGCAAATGGTCATGCTGGCGGTCGCCGTGGTGCTGTTTTTCCCGGCATTGGGTGCGGGCACGCTGTTTGGCCAGCCAGTCACTGGTCTGGTTGCCCCGGTCGGGATTTCGGTCGTCGTCGGCGCGTTCATTTTCGGCATCGGCATGCAGCTGGGTGGCGGCTGTGCGTCCGGTACATTGTTCACTGCCGGTGGTGGCAATGCGCGGATGCTGGTGACGCTGCTGTTTTTCATCCTCGGCTCACTGATTGCCACCCATCACGTCGACTGGTGGTTTGCCCTGCCTTCGTTCCCGGCGGTGTCGGTGGTCAAGACCTTCGGCGTGCTGCCTGCGCTGCTGGTCAATCTGGCGCTGTTTGGCTTGATCGCGCTGGTGACCGTCAAGCTCGAAAAGCGCCGTCATGGCCAGCTTGAAGCGCCGCCAGTCACGGATCATCGCGGCCTGAGTCGCGTGCTGCGCGGGCCGTGGGTTCTGGTCTGGGGCGCTGTCGCGCTGGCGCTGCTCAATTACGCAACGCTGGCGTTGGCCGGTCGTCCGTGGGGCATCACCTCGGCGTTCGCGCTGTGGGGCGCGAAAGCGGCCAGCGGGCTGGGCGTGGACGTCGGCAGTTGGGTGTTCTGGCAAAGCGCTGCGAACGCCAAGGCGCTGGCGGCTCCGGTGTGGGAAGACATCACCAGTGTGATGGACATCGGCATCATGCTCGGTGCCTTGCTGGCGGCAGGTCTGGCACGTCGTTTTGCACCCAGCCTCGATATCCCCACGCGCTCGCTGGTGGCGGCGGTCATCGGCGGCTTGCTGCTGGGCTACGGCTCGCGCCTGGCCTACGGCTGCAACATCGGTGCGTACTTCAGCGGCATTGCCTCCGGCAGCCTGCACGGCTGGCTGTGGCTGATAGCGGCCTACGCCGGCAACGTCGTTGGTGTCCGCCTGCGGCCGATTTTCTTCACCGGCGAGCGTCCTCAGGTGGCTCTTAATGGCTGCTGAAAACGTCTGAAACCCCGAGATAAGCGGGCCGCTTGCGAACCAACTGCCGGTTTCGTATTCAAAGGCCATGCGGTAACTGTGCGTATGCGGTTCGCTTATTTTTCGATGGGGTGGTTCTTTTGCAGCAAACGATCATTTCGAAAATCCGTTTTCTCGGCAAGACCATCGGCTATGTAGGATGGTCGCTTTTCTGGCTGTTGATCTGGGACGTGATTGTCACGGTCGACTTCATGCTCTACCTGGAGCGCAAGATCACCTTGCCGTCCATGCCGTTGACCCTGCTGGGCTCGGCGCTGGTGGTGCTGACCAGCTTCCGCAACTCAAGTGCCTATAACCGCTGGTGGGAAGCCCGGACGCTATGGGGCGCGCTGGTCAACAGTTCACGCAGCTTCGCTCGGCAAGTGCTGACGCTGGTCGAGGATGACGACGGGATCAACCCGGTCAAGGCCACGCTGTTGCGCCGCCATGTCGCGTATGTGAAGTGCCTGTCTGCGCACCTGAAGGGCGCCAAGTGTGGTGATGAGGTTCAGATGCTGATTCCTCGCGAGGAATTCGAACGTCGTCACGACACCAATAACTTCCCTAACGACCTGCTCAATACGTCGGCTGCGCTATTGGCCAAGGAGTATCAGGCCGGGCGGCTGGACAGCATTCGTCTGGCGCGTCTGGAGTCGACCATGGTGGATATCTCCAATTGCCAGGGCGGCATGGAGCGTATTGCCAATACACCGTTGCCTTATCCGTACGTGGCCTTTCCGCGCCTGTTCATCACGCTGTTCTGCCTGATCGTACCGATTGGTCTGGTGGAGACCCTTGGCTGGTTCACGCCTCTGGCGTCGACAGTGGTGGGTTTCATGCTGTTGGCGATCGAGAAGATCGGTACTGACCTGCAGAGCCCGTTCCGTGCCAGTGAACATGAGATTCAGATGACGGCGTTGTGCGAAAACATCGAGCGCAATCTGGATTCGATGCTCAGGGGCGCGCAGGAGGAATGCAAGGCTTCATGAAGGGGTGAGGCGTCGCGCGATTGCGTGACGCCTCGGGTAAAGCAGAGGCAGCCGCTTAACGCAGCTCGCCGCACAGGTCCAGTTCGACCAGGCGCCGTACTTCCTCGGTCGTCAGGTCTGCGCCCAGCAGCGCATGCAGTTTGCCGAGCGCTGCTTCACGGGTCATGCCACCACCGGAGAGCACGCCTGCACCGCGCAGACGGCTGCCCGCTTCGTAGACATCCAGCTCGACACCGCCCTCATGGCACTGGGTAATCGCGACCACACAGATACCCAGCGCTCGCGCGTTCTCCAGACTGGCCAGAAATTGCGGATCGTCACTGGGGCCCGTGCCGCTGCCGAAGCATTCGAGCACCAGACCGCGGATACCACTGTTGATCAGACCGTCCAGCTGGGCAGCACCGACACCGGGAAACAGCGGCAATACCGCCACCTCTGTAAGTGTCTTGGTCTGGCGATAGTTCAGTGCGTCAGGGAGCGAAACCACCGCGTGGCCGCCACGCGAGCGTTGCAGCGGTGCGAACGGCTGACGACCGAAGCTGCGAATTTTCGCGCAGCGCACGGGTGTCATCAGTTGCCCGTGAAAATACAGCTGCACGCCTGACACCAGACCCGAACCCAGCGCCAGCAGGGCGCCGTTGACGTTTTCCCAGGCATCGCTGTCCTGCACGCCGGCAGGCAGCATCGACCCGGTGAACAGCACCGGCGCGCTGAACCCCAACAACTGGAAACACATCGCCGCTGCGCTGTACGCCAGGGTGTCGGTGCCATGCAGGACCAGCACCGCATCGCAGCCTTCGACTTCCACCGCCTCGATCACGGCCTCACGCAGGCGCAACCAGTAGGAAGGGGTCATGTTGGCGCTGTCGATCAGCGGCGACATCTCGCGAAAGCGCCACTGCGGCACCACCAGTTCCGGATGCTCGGCCAGCTGCCCGGCCATTCGCGCCTCGAAACCGGAGGCCGGTGCCAGGCCGTTGGCGCTGGCCTGCATGCCGATGGTGCCGCCGGTGTAAAGAACCATCACGCGTTGTGCGGGTTGTTGTGCGTCATGTGGCATGGCTCTTCTCCGGCGTAGTGTCGCGGTGGTTATCGTGCGTCGGGTACAGACTTGGCTGCCGCTTCGGCATCCTGTGTCGACTGACGGGTCGGATTGGCCGGCCATGCGTTGCGATCCAGGTCCAGATCAGGGAACTGGCTGGAATCGAACACCGGCGTCTTGACCCCGGCCCGACGTTGCGCATCGTAGTCATTCAAAATGCGCTTGACGACTTTGAACAGCATTGCGAGGGCGATCAGGTTGACGAACGCCAGCATGGTCATGGTGATGTCGGCGAACGCCAGGACATCCTTCAGGTCGACGACCGCACCCCACATGATCAGTACCAGCACCGCGATGCGGTAGATGATGATGGTCTGGATCTTCTCGCCAAACAGGAACCGCAGGCTGTTTTCGCCCAGGTAGTAGTTGTAGAGAATCGAGGTGAAGACGAACAGTGCCAGCGCTACGCTGATGAAGACTCTGCCCCAGTCACCGACCACTGCTGCCAGCGAGTTCTGTGCCAGAACGATACCGTTGCCGTCGTAGCCGATATCGTAGATACCGGACAGAAGAATCAGCAAGGCGGTGCAGGTGCAGATTACGAAGGTATCGAGGAACACGCTGAATGCCTGAACCACGCCCTGTGCCACCGGGTGCTCGACCTGTGCCACGGCAGCCACGTTGGGCGCACTGCCCAGACCGGCTTCGTTGGCGAAGACGCCACGCTTGACGCCCATCACGATCGCGCTGCCGATCAGGCCGCCGAATACCGGATCAAGGCCGAAGGCGCTTTTGACGATGGTCATCAGCATGCCGGGAACGTGGTCGATCTGCAGGGCGATGACGTAGATGGTGACCGCGATATAGATCAGGGTCTTGACCGGAACCAGCAGGTCGGAAATAGCCGCGATACGCTTGATGCCGCCGACGAAGGCCAGGCCCAGCAGCACGACCAGGCAGATGCCGGTGGTGCGGGTGTCGACGTTGAACGCGCTTTTCAGCGAGTCGGTCACCGCGTGCGATTGCAGGCCGTTGAAGGCAAAACCGAAGGTCACCAGCAGCAATACCGCCATGACCATGCCCAGCCAGCGCTTGCCAAGGCCGTACTGAATATAGAACGCCGGACCGCCACGGAACTGGCCTTCGGAATCCTTGCGTTTGTACAGCTGAGCGAGTGAACACTCGATGAAGCTGCTGGCCATGCCGACCAGTGCGGTCACCCACATCCAGAACACGGCACCCGGACCGCCGAGCGTGACGGCAATGCCGACGCCTGCAATGTTACCGGCACCGACGCGGCCCGCAAGGCTGAGCATCAGGGCCTGAAACGAACTCAACTGGCCGGCGCTGCTGCGCAGACTGTCGCGAAAAACCGAGAACATGTGGAAAAAGTGTCGAAACTGAACGAAACGCGAGCGGATCGTGAAGTAACTACCCAGGCCTACGATAAGTACGATCAGTACCTTACCGGAGAGAAAGTCGTTAATCATTTCCAGCATTTTTGTTATTCCTCGCTACTTTTGAGGGGGCGCACTATACCGGTGCAAAGTTTTTACGTCTGTAGTCGCTTTCTTGTACGGCTGATTCTTCATTCGCGACGATGAATGAATACTTCCACGGGTTGCTCCGCAAAAGTGGGGTGCCGAAGGCTCTGGGTCCAGTGTCGGAGCCCTTTGCTGCAGGCAAAAAAAAGGGTCTGGAGAATCACTCCCAGACCCTCAAAAAATTGAGGGGTGTCTAGGCCCTCAATCTGGTGAGCAGGTTGCGCAGGTCATTCCTGTCAGGCCTTCAAGGGGGCCAGACGCGGAGCGATCATGTTTTCCGGGCGCAGGATGTCGTCGAGCATGGCGTCGTCGAGCAGACCTTCCTCACGCACCAGTTCCAGCACGCCGCGGCCGGTTTCCAGCGCGATGCGGGCGATACGGGTGGAGTTCTCGTAACCGATGTAAGGGTTCAGTGCGGTGACTAGACCGATCGAATGCTCGACCAGCTCGCGGCAGCGCTGTTCGTTGGCCGTGATGCCGACGATGCAGTGCTCGCGCAGCATGTCCATGGCGCGCTGCAGCAGGCGGATCGAGTCGAAGATCTTGTAGGCGATCAGCGGCTCCATCACGTTGAGCTGCAATTGTCCGCCTTCGGCAGCCATGGTCAGCGACAGGTCGTTGCCGATGATTTCGAAAGCCACCTGATTGACCGCTTCCGGGATCACCGGGTTGACCTTGCCGGGCATGATCGAGCTGCCTGGCTGGCGTGCCGGCAGGTTGATCTCGTTGATGCCGGTGCGTGGGCCGCTGGACAGCAGGCGCAGGTCGTTGCAGATTTTCGACAGCTTGACCGCAGTACGCTTGAGCATGCCCGAGAACAGCACGAAGGCGCCCATGTCGGAGGTCGCTTCGATCAGGTCGGCTGCAGGCACCAGAGGCTGGCCGCTGATGAGCGCCAGACGATCGACCGCCAGCTTCTGATAGCCAGGGTCGGCGTTGATGCCGGTGCCGATGGCGGTTCCGCCCAGGTTCACTTCGGTCAACAGCTCCGGCGCCAGGCTGCGCAGGCGGTTGAGGTCTTCCGTCAGGGTGGTGGCGAAGGCGCGGAATTCCTGACCCAGGGTCATTGGAACGGCGTCTTGCAACTGGGTGCGGCCCATCTTCAGCACATGGTTGAATTCTTCGCCCTTGGCGGCGAAGGCCTGAATCAGGCTGGACAGGCTGGCGAGCAGGGCGTCGTGACCCAGCAGCAGACCCAAGCGGATCGCGGTGGGGTAGGCGTCGTTGGTCGACTGCGCCATGTTGACATCGTTGTTGGGGTGCAGGTGTTTGTACTCGCCTTTCTCGAAACCCATGGTTTCCAGAGCGATGTTGGCGATGACTTCGTTGGCATTCATGTTGGTCGACGTGCCAGCGCCGCCCTGGATCATGTCGACCACGAACTGATCATGGAAGTCGCCGCGAATCAGGCGGGCGCAGGCCTCGCTGATCGCCGCATGCTTGGCGTCATTGAGGTGTCCGAGCTGATGGTTTGCATCCGCTGCCGCCTGCTTGACCATGGCCAGCGCGACTACCAGTTTCGGGTAGTGCGAAAGCGGCACGCCGGAGAGGTGAAAGTTGTTCACCGCTCGCAGGGTCTGGATGCCGTAATACGCGTTGGCAGGTACTTCGAGAACACCAAGCAGGTCTTTTTCGATGCGCGATGATGCAGACGAGGACATGATAAAAAAAGTCTCAAAAGGCACGGACAATGCCGGAACGCCACGAATAGTGGGCTTGCCGCCCTCGATTGACCAATGCTGTTAAACGCTGGCCTATGCAATAACGGCATAATCAGGGCGTGACCTGGATTCCGTTCAGTGCGTAAAGGGGGCAAAATGTCGCACCGGTGCCTTTCTTCGATCGCTGCTGCTGCGCCGCCCGGGCATGTATCCGCACTGCTTCGACGGGCGTCCTATCGGGACGCTGCAAATCGGTGCCATTGGGCATGCGCAATGGCCTGTCGAAGCCGTCATCCATTGTCCGGGAGGACCTGATGAATCTGGAAAGCAAATGGCTGGAGGATTTCAGCGCCCTGGCGGCCACCCGCAGCTTTTCTCAGGCCGCCGAGCGTCGCTTCGTGACCCAGCCGGCATTCAGCCGGCGTATTCGCAGTCTGGAGTCGGCACTGGGGCTGACGCTGGTCAATCGCTCGCGTACACCCATCGAGCTGACCGCTGCCGGACAATTGTTTCTGGTCACGGCCCGTACCGTGGTCGAGCAACTGGGCGAAGTCGTGCGCCATCTGCATCATCTGGAAGGCGGGCAGGGCGAGGTCATGCAGGTGGCTGCGGCGCATTCCCTGGCACTGGGCTTCTTTCCGCGCTGGATCGCCCAGTTGCGCAACGAAGGGCTGAACATTGCGACCCGGCTGGTGGCGACCAACGTCGGTGACGCGGTGCATGCGTTGCGTGAAGGTGGCTGTGATCTGATGCTGGCGTTCTACGATCCCGATGCCGCGCTGCAGATGGACGCCGAAATCTTTCCCTCGCTGCATCTGGGGCATACCGAGATGTTGCCGGTCTGTGCCGCGGATGCCGAGGGGCGGCCGTTATTCGATATGGAAGGCGAGGGCAGTGTGCCGCTGCTTGCCTATAGCGCCGGGGCCTTTCTGGGGCGTTCGGTGAACCTGTTGCTGCGCCAACGTAATCTGCGCTTCACCACAGTCTACGAGACGGCCATGGCAGACAGCCTGAAAAGCATGGCGCTTGAAGGGTTGGGGATTGCCTGGGTGCCACAACTGAGTGTGCGCGCCGAACTGGCGCGCGGTGAACTGGTGGTGTGTGGCGGACCGCAGTGGCATGTGCCGCTGGAGATCCGCCTGTACCGCTGCGCATTGGTGCGCAAGGCCAACGTGCGCCTGTTGTGGCGCAAGCTTGAAAGCCCTGCGGCAGCGGGCTGAGCATAAGATGGCCGGGCATGATGATTCATGCCCGGCCGATCATTCACTCAACGCCGGGTATGTTGTCGACGTAGTCGCGAATCAGTTGCTTGTTGGCGTCGCTGAAGTAATAGCAGGGGATAATCGTTGAATGGGATTTTTCCCACATCGTCGTCTGGCATGGAAAACCGGTTGCCGCCTCATGCTCAGCACCAAACAGGTGGCCGACTTCGTGTGGCAGCGTGTTGTAAGCTTTAAGGGACGCCATTGCGACGTGATAGTTGGTTGCTGTAACGCCGTGTACCGAACCGTTGATTTTATTGGACGTCACCAGCACATATTTATGCCGCTCCGATGGTGCCGGCAGGTTTTTTGCGTTTGCATACTGGATGCTCTCTTTTGACAACCGGTATAGCAGCTTGTCCAGGTCGTCCCCGCGATAGGCGAAGTCGGTCAGGCCGGGTTCGTCCTTGATAAAGGTGACGGTTGTCCTGCGCCCAGTGATTTCTTCCAGTTGGGCAAGCAGGGGATTCAGGTACTTTTCCGCCAGTTCGGCGCGCTCATAGCTTGTGAGTTGGTCGTGCATGATCAGGAATAACCCCAGGTTCGGGCCACCTGCGCTGGCAAACGGCAGATAAGAAAAGGCCGCCAGTAACAGCCAGATTTTAAGTGTGTTTTTCATTGATACGTTCTCGTCCTTGAGATATGGATGGATAGGGCGACTTCAATGTCGCAGCGCCAGTTAAGCAAATACTGATAAGCCGTAATAGCCGACGATTGCGATAAAGGCAGTAGGGCAGGCGCTGGTTTGATGTAAGAGGCATCGATGAACGGAGCCCGCTATCCGGCGCTCTTCAAACCCGCCCGCGCTGTTGACAGCCGCGTCCTGCGCGTCGCGCTGACAGAAGATGATTGCGGGTGCTTTAAAAAGGCAACTTTGCGGTATACTGCGCGGCCTTTGGCCGGTTAAACCGGTCATTATTCGTACAACAAGCCACGCCGGTTCCCCCGCGTGGCTTGTTGTTTTCAGACGCGCCTGCGGGCGCCCGATGAGAGGCACGACGATGAGCGCACTGGTTGGCGTGATCATGGGCTCCAAGTCCGATTGGTCCACCCTTAGCCACACCGCCGATATGCTGGAAAAGCTCGGCATCCCTTTTGAAGTCAAGGTGGTGTCAGCTCACCGCACACCGGATCTGCTGTTCCAGTACGCCGACGAAGCGGAAGGCCGTGGCATTGAAGTGATCATCGCCGGTGCCGGCGGTGCCGCTCACTTGCCGGGCATGTGCGCTGCCAAGACCCACCTGCCTGTGCTGGGCGTTCCGGTGCAGTCTTCAATGCTCTCGGGTGTCGATTCGCTGTTGTCGATCGTGCAGATGCCGGCCGGTATTCCGGTCGCGACCCTGGCCATCGGCAAGGCGGGTGCAATCAACGCAGCGCTGCTTTCAGCAAGCATCCTCGGCGCAAAGCACCCGCAATTCCACGCAGCGCTGAAGAAATTTCGCACTGAACAGACAGACAGCGTCCTGGACAATCCAGACCCACGCCACGCCTGAGGTTTTTCCATGAAGATCGGTGTAATCGGTGGCGGCCAGCTGGGCCGCATGTTGGCATTGGCAGGTACGCCGCTGGGCATGAACTTCGCCTTTCTCGATCCCGCGCCGGATGCCTGTGCTGCGGCACTTGGCGAGCATCTGCGTGCCGATTACGGCGATCTGGATCATCTGCGTCAGTTGGCGGATGAAGTCGATCTGGTGACCTTCGAATTTGAAAGCGTTCCGGCCGAGACCGTGGCGTTTCTGTCACAGTTCGTACCGGTCTATCCGAGCGCCGAAGCGTTGCGCATTGCGCGTGATCGCTGGTTCGAAAAAAGCATGTTCAAGGACCTCGGTATCCCGACGCCGGCATTCGCCGATATCCAGTCGCAGGCCGACCTGGATGCCGCAGTAGCCAGCATCGGTCTGCCTGCCGTGCTCAAGACCCGCACCCTGGGTTATGACGGCAAGGGCCAGAAGGTCCTGCGTTCAGCGGCCGATGTGGTCGACACATTCGCCGAGCTGGGCAGCGTGCCGTGCTTGCTGGAGGGCTTCGTGCCGTTCACCGGTGAAGTGTCGTTGATTGCCGTGCGTGCGCGTGATGGCGAGACCCGGTTCTACCCGCTGGTGCACAACACGCATGACAGCGGCATCCTGCGTCTGTCCGTCGCCAGCACTGATCATCCTTTGCAGGCACTGGCCGAAGACTACGCCGGCCGCGTCCTGAAGCAGCTGGATTACGTGGGCGTGCTGGCATTCGAATTCTTTGAGGTCGACGGTGGCCTGAAAGCCAACGAAATCGCGCCGCGCGTGCACAACTCCGGTCACTGGACCACCGAAGGCGCCGAGTGCAGCCAGTTCGAAAACCACCTGCGGGCGGTTGCCGGTCTGCCGCTGGGCTCCACAGCCAAGGTCGGCGAAAGCGCCATGCTCAACTTCATTGGCGAAGTGCCGGCAGTGGACAAGGTCGTCGCCGTCGAAGACTGCCACCTGCACCATTACGGCAAGGCGTTCAAGGCTGGCCGCAAGGTTGGACACGCCACGGTCCGCAGTACTGACCGCGCAACGCTGGATCGTCAGTTGAAGCTGGTAGAGGCGCTGATCAAGGGCTGATCAGGCCCACGGCTAGCGTGCTGATGCTCCGCGTTTGCACGCAGTTTCAGGACTCTCCGCGTCCTTTTGCGACGCGGAGCGTCGAGAACTGCATTCCCACGCAGAGCGTGCGGAACGAGCGTTTCTAACTGTCGTGCCTATGCTTCGCGTTGAAGTACTGTTCGAGACGCCTGGCCTCAGTTCAGGTAGGTTCAGCCCCGTCATTCATGAAGAATTTTCCACCCCGAAGCAAACTGGCCACTTCGCCGGAACCATTCCCTGTCGCTGTTCTCAGATAGCAGTAGGTCGGGGCTGCTATTAGCCCGGGCATATTCACTTAATACAGAGGGAAATGGCATGGGTATCATTGGAACCATCTTTATCGGCCTGATCGTTGGTCTGTTGGCTCGCTTTCTGAAGCCGGGCGACGACAGCATGGGCTGGATCATGACCATCGTGCTGGGTATCGCCGGTTCGCTCGCAGCCACTTACGGTGGTCAGGCGCTGGGTATCTATCAGGCAGGCGAGGGTGCAGGTTTCCTCGGCGCGCTGGTAGGTGCAATCATCCTGCTGGTTATCTACGGCATGATCAAAAAGAAATAACGCTTATGCGTCAGCCCTCTGTTTTACAGTGCGCAGAGGGCTAGAATGCTCGGCAACTTTCCACCCCTTTGCCGAGCTTTATCATGCGTCGCTTCCTGTTGATGACTCTTCTGCTGTTATCCGCGCTCTGCGGTCCCGCATACGCCCAGTTGCCGGAAACCGACTGGCTTGAGCTGATGCCCAAGTCCGATCAAAAAGCCCTCGAAGCCATGCCCGAGATTGACCACAATTCTCCGGAAGCCATGGGCACGTTCGACAGCAAGGGTGGGCTGAAGCAGAGCAAGGGTCTGCCTGCAGTCATGTATTCGACCAAAACCGTCCCGGCAATGAACGGCAAGACGATTCGTCTCGGCGGCTACCCTGTGCCTCTCGAAACCGACGCCAAGGGCCGCAGCACGCTGTTCTTCATCGTGCCTTACCCAGGCGCCTGCATCCACGTGCCGCCACCGCCGCCCAACCAGCTGGTGCTGGTGCGTTACCCCAAGGGGCTGAAACTGGATGATATCTACACACCATTGTGGGTAGAAGGCACTCTGAAAATCGAGAAGGTCAGTAACGATCTTGCCGATGCGGCGTACGCGATGGATGCGTCAAAGGTCCGTGTGGTGGTTGAGTCGGACCTTTGATGGGCTTGATCAATTTCTGATCAGAGCGCCTCGCTCCAGATACTCACACCCAGAACATGCATCTGGTCCGGTGCCAGCGTGACCACGTCGTCCAGCACGTTGGCAGTTTCGACGCAGACCATGCGCTGCCAGCCGTCTGCTGCCATGTCGGTGAACTTGCTGGTCTTCTCGATCCACGGGTTCCACAGTATGGCTGAGTTAGAGCCCGTGCTGCGGATGTGGATGCGTCGCTGCCACTCCGGGTCGACAATGCTGAGCACGCCTGGCGTGTCCTTGTAGATGCGGTCGGTTTCGCCTGTGAAGGTCAGGTCGCCGGCTTGCTCGCGTTCTTCCCAGTTTGCCAGGGTTTCGATGTAACGCAGGCCGTCGAGCCCTTCGACGCTGACCTGACGCACATCGCTGACGGCGAAATAGGTGTGCAGCGCCTGGCTGATCACCACAGGTTCAGTGCCGCAGTTGTAGCTGACCAGACTGACATTCAGTGCATGGTCCAGACGAATGCTCAGTTTCAGGGCGACGTTGTGCGGCCAGCCCGGCAAGTGGCCTTCGGCCTCGGGAAGCACGAACTCCACCAGCAGTGCATCGCCATCTGCGCCAATACCCAGCAACTGCCAGTCCAGTGCTCGCACTTCGCCATGCGCCTTGGCAGGCTCGCTGCTGTCGCGCATGGCCTGCACGCTTTGCGGGTTGCGCTCCAGATTGCCGAACCACGGCCAGCAGATCGGCATGCCTGCACGAATGGGTTTGCCGCGTTTGAAAACGGCCTCTTCGTTCAGCCACACCAGCGGCGGCTGCCCGGCTACTTGATAGCTGAGGATGTGTGCGCCTTGTTGCGCAACCAGCAGCTCAGCTTCGCCGTGGCAAATACGCCAGCAGTTCAGCTCATCGTAAAGGATGGATTCAACGGTGGGTTCAACCGGGGATGTTGGCATGCAAAGTTCTCACTCAATGACCGTGACGAAAATAGACCGCTTCACGCAAGACGAGTTTAACCGGCAGCCAATCCGTGACCGAGCGACAAATTACCGTCGCGCGGGAACCGAGCGCGTCCGGCCGCTGGCATCTATGGCGACGAACACGAATGCAGCCTCCGTGACCTTGCGCCATTCGCTGGTGAGCGGGTCGTCGCTCCACACTTCGACCATCATCTTGATCGAGGTGCGTCCGACTTCCAGGGTGCGGGTATAGAAGGAAAGCTGTTCGCCGACCGCGACCGGGACCAGAAACGCCATGCGATCGATGGCGACGGTCGCCACACGGCCACCCGCGACCTTGCTGGCCATCGCTGTGCCTGCCAGGTCCATCTGGGACACCAGCCAGCCGCCAAAGATGTCGCCAAAGCCATTGGTTTCGCGGGGAAGGGCGGTGATTTGCAGTGCAAGGTCGCCTTGCGGGGTTGGATCTTCTTGTTCGAGCTCGATCATGCCTAGGGTGCCTCTGACCCATGACTCTCATTATTGTATGTCGCGGTTAACAGGTGCCATTCAAAACCATGAGCATGAACATTATGTGTTCAGCGCCGGTGTGGCCCAAAGGGAAACTCTGCGAAACCCGCTGATTCAGACGTTTTCGCACAGCTTCCCAAGGCTGTTGACGACTTGCGAGTATATCGGGCGTTGCGTCATAGAACGACCGTGGGTCTTCATTTTGTGTCAGTGGCAGTTCTGCCATGTGTTTTTTGTAGCAATTTGCTATCTTGCTGGACCTCTACAGGTGACAAGACTGCCTGTACACGCAATTTTGGTGCCTATCTGCGCCTTTGCTCCCGACAATCGCTTCTGCACGGCACCCCGCAGCAGCCAGCGTTGCTGTCGCTCGCCCCTTTTCAAAGAACAAGCAAAGAGAAGCCTTGTCATGTCATCTGTTCCTCCAAGTTCCACGCAGCCTGCGCGGCCTCTGACTCGCAGCGATTACAAAACCCTTTCGCTGTCGGCCCTGGGTGGTGCGCTGGAGTTCTACGACTTCATCATTTTCGTGTTTTTCGCGGCGGTGGTCGGCAAACTGTTTTTCCCGGTGGACATGCCCGACTGGCTGCGCATGATGCAGACGTTCGGCATTTTCGCCGCCGGTTATCTGGCGAGGCCTCTGGGCGGCATTATCATGGCGCACTTCGGCGATCTGCTGGGGCGCAAGAAAATGTTCACGCTGAGCATTTTCATGATGGCGGTGCCGACCCTGATCATGGGTCTGCTGCCGACCTACGCGCAGATCGGCATGTGGGCGCCGATTCTGCTGCTGTTGATGCGCGTCATTCAAGGTGCCGCCATTGGCGGTGAAGTGCCAGGCGCCTGGGTGTTCGTGTCCGAGCATGTGCCTGCACGTCGTGTCGGGTATGCCTGCGGCACCCTGACCGCCGGCCTGACAGCGGGCATCCTGCTGGGCTCGCTGGTCGCCACGGCGATCAACAGCATCTATACCCCGGTCGAGGTATCGGATTACGCATGGCGTATCCCTTTCCTGCTGGGTGGCGTGTTCGGCCTGATGTCGGTGTATCTGCGCCGCCTGCTGCATGAAACGCCGGTGTTTGCCGAGTTGCAACTGCGCAAGGCACTGGCCGAGGAGGTGCCGCTCAAGGCGGTACTGCGCGATCATCGTGGCGCCGTCGCGCTGTCGATGCTGATGACCTGGTTGCTGTCTGCCGGCATCATCGTCGTGATCCTGATGACGCCGACCATTCTGCAAACCATTTATGGCTTTCCGGCTGCTACGGCGCTGAAAGCCAACAGCCTGGCCATTGTCTTCCTGAGCGTGGGCTGTATCGCTGCGGGCGCACTGGCGGACCGTTTCGGCGCAGGCTGGGTGTTCCTGCTGGGCAGCGCAGGTTTGCTGGTCAGTTCCTGGACGTTCTATCACATCCTCGGCAGCCATCCGGATGTGCTGTTCCCGCTGTATGCGGTGACGGGCCTGTTCGTCGGTACGATCGGCGCGGTTCCTTACGTCATGGTCAAGGCATTCCCCCCTGTGGTGCGCTTCTCGGGGCTGTCGTTCTCCTACAACCTGGCGTACGCGATTTTCGGTGGTCTGACGCCGATGGTCGTGACCTTCATGCTCAAGAGCAGTCCGATGGGGCCTGCGTGGTACGTCGCGATCCTCTGCGGCCTGGGCATGGCCATCGGTGTGTTTCTGCTGAGCCGAAAGCGCTGATCATCGTCCGCTGTTGAATCGCTCGGGCACCGCTACAGCCAAAGGCTATCTACCTGCGCAGGTCGATAGCCTTTTCATCTTATTGTCATAATCAATTCATAGAGTAGTCATAAGACTGGCCGAAAAAGGCTCGTGGACACCTACATACCCTGCCAGGAGCGCAAGGATGACACTCAAGCGTTTGATGACTGCACTGACCTTGGTTGCCGCCGGAGTGACGGCAGCCAATACGCTGGCTGCGGTCGACCCTGCCATCAAGGCCTATACCAAGACCTCCGGTGTGTCGGGCAATCTCTCCAGTGTCGGCTCCGATACCCTGGCAAATCTGATGACCCTGTGGGCCGAGGCCTACAAGAAAGAATACCCGAGCGTGAACATCCAGATTCAAGCGGCCGGCTCCTCCACGGCGCCACCCGCGTTGACCGAGGGCACGGCCAATCTGGGCCCGATGAGCCGCAAGATGAAAGACGGCGAGTTGTCGGCTTTCGAGCAGAAGCATGGCTACAAGCCGACCGCCATCCCGGTCGCGGTGGATGCCCTGGCGGTTTTCGTGCACAAGGACAACCCGATCAAGGGTCTGACCCTGCAGCAAGTGGACGCGATCTTTTCCGCGACCCGCCTGTGCGGCGCCAGGGCAGATGCGAAAACCTGGGGTGATGTCGGCGTAACCGGCGATCTGGCAGGCAAACCGATCCAGTTGTTCGGTCGTAACTCGGTGTCGGGCACTTACGGTTACTTCAAGGAAGAAGCCCTGTGCAAAGGCGACTTCAAGGCCAACGTCAACGAGCAGCCCGGCTCCGCTTCGGTGGTCAGCGCGATCAGCAATTCGCTTAACGGCATCGGTTACTCGGGCATCGGTTACAAGACATCCAACGTCAGGACTGTGCCGCTGGCGAAGAAGGAAGGGGGCGAGTTTGTCGAAGACAGCGAAGCCAATACCCTGAACGGCAGTTATCCACTGTCGCGTTTCCTTTATGTGTACGTGAACAAGGCGCCGAACCAGCCCTTGGCGCCGCTGGAGGCCGAATTTGTGAAGCTGGTGCTGTCGAGACAGGGCCAGGAAGTGGTGATGAAGGACGGTTACATCCCGCTGCCCGCCCGTGTCGTGGAGAAGACGCTGGCCGATCTTGGCCTGCAGGGCGCAAGCGGCGTGGCGGTAAAGTAGTCACGTACGCGTTGCGAGTGAGGCTCAATGGACTGGCCTGCACACAAATTGAACAGTCCGCCGCCGGTTTCGCAGGCGGCGGGCTTTCCTGTGTCACCTTGCTGTAATGTTTCTGTCATATAAGGCGTCTACGGTGTGTGCGCATGAATGAGCTGTTCAAATCGACGATGGACCTGAGCTCGCCTCCAGCGCGTATTGATTTCAATACGCCCGCGATGGTGCGAAAGCGTCGTGTCCGTGCGTTGAAGGACCGGCTCACTCACTGGTACGTCGCCATCGGCGGCCTTGCCGTGCTGGCGGCCATCACGCTGATCTTCTTCTACCTCGCCTACGTGGTTGCACCGCTCTTCAAAGGCGCCAGCCTGACCGCCGAGCCAGCACTGAATGCTGCCTGGCTGCAGGACGCAGGTGCGCCGCTGATGATCACCATCGAAGAGCAGAACCAGATCGGCATGCGCATTTCCGACAAGGGCGAAGTGGTCTTCTTCAATATCGAGGACGGCGCAGAGCTGCAGCGCATTGCCTTGCCGCTCCCCGCGGGCGTGTCCGTTGCGTCCATCGGCAAGGATCAGCCCGGCGCGCCATTGATAGCCCTGGGTTTGTCCAACGGCCAGGTGCTGGTGTTCAGACACTCGTACCTGACGACCTACCCGAACGATCAGAAAACCATCACCCCGAGTGTGGCCTGGCCCTACGGTGAAGCGCCTCTGGTACTGGATGAGGACGGGCGTGCGGTCGAGCATGTCACCGTCAGCTCGGATGGCGACAGCCTCAAGCTGGCAGGGTCGACCGGCACTCAGTTGCATGTCATCTCGCTTGAACAGAAAGAAAACATGATGACCGGCGAGATGACCCGCGAGCAGACGCGTGTCGAGTTGCCGCAGATGTCCGCAGCGGTCAAAGCGATCTACATCGACCCGCGCCAGCAATGGTTGTATGTCATCAACGGGCGGGCGCAGGCGGATGTGTTCAGCCTGCGCGATCGCAGCCTCAATGGCCGCTATAAATTGCTGGAAGACGGCAACGCCGAGATCACGGCGAGCGCTCAACTGGTCGGCGGCATTTCGCTGATCATCGGCAACTCGAAAGGCAGCCTGTCCCAGTGGTTCATGGCCCGCGACACTGACGGCGAGCAGCGCCTGATGCGCATCCGCGATTTCAGCCTGGGCAGCGCACCTATCGCGCAGATCAAGGCCGAGCAGCGCCGCAAGGGCTTCATCGCTCTGGATGCTTCCGGCAAGCTGGGTGTATTCCACAGCACAGCGCACCGCACCCTGCTGATCGACAAGGTCGCCGAGGGGCCCGGCATTCTGGCGTTATCGCCACGCGCCAACCGGATTCTGATTGAAAGTGCTGGCAAACTGCTGCCGCTGACGCTGGACAACCCGCACCCGGAAGTCTCCTGGAGTTCGCTGTGGGGCAAGGTCTGGTACGAGAATTACGATGAGCCCAAGTACATCTGGCAGTCCACGGCGTCCAACTCCGACTTCGAGCCCAAGCTGAGCCTGGCACCGTTGACCTACGGCACACTGAAAGCGGCGTTCTACGCCATGCTGTTGGCCGCGCCGCTGGCCGTGGCTGCCGCGATCTATACCGCCTACTTCATGGCCCCGGGCATGCGCCGCAAGGTCAAGCCGGTAATCGAATTGATGGAAGCGATGCCGACAGTGATTCTCGGCTTTTTTGCCGGACTGTTTCTGGCCCCGTATCTGGAAGGGCATCTGCCCGGCATCTTCAGCCTGTTGCTGCTCACGCCGATCGGCATTTTGCTGGCGGGCTTTTTCTGGACCCGTCTGCCTGATTCGCTTCGCTTGCGTATTCCCGATGGCTGGGAAGGCGCGATTCTGATTCCGGTCGTGCTGTTGGTGGGCTGGTTCTCGCTGAGTATGAGCCCGCACCTGGAGAGCTGGTTCTTCGCCGGGGACATGAGCACCTGGATTCGCGACCACCTGGGTATCACCTACGATCAGCGCAATGCGCTGGTGGTCGGCATCGCCATGGGGTTCGCGGTGATCCCCAACATTTATTCGATTGCCGAAGACGCCGTGTTCAGCGTGCCGCGCAGTCTGACGCTGGGTTCGCTGGCACTGGGCGCGACGCCGTGGCAGACCCTGACGCGGGTGGTGATCCTGACCGCCAGCCCGGGCATCTTTTCCGCCTTGATGATCGGCATGGGCCGTGCCGTGGGGGAAACCATGATTGTGCTGATGGCGACCGGCAATACGCCGATCATGGACATGAACCTGTTTGAAGGCATGCGTACGCTGGCGGCCAACGTCGCGGTGGAGATGCCGGAGTCGGAAGTGGGCGGCAGCCATTATCGGGTGCTGTTTCTGGCGGCGTTGGTGCTGTTGATGTTCACCTTCGTGATGAACACCCTCGCAGAGCTGATTCGTCAGCGTCTGCGCAAGCAATACTCGTCGCTGTAAGGAAGGTAGGCGTTGGTGAAGCGGAACTCCCTCAGGAACTGGTTCAAAAGTGGCGCCCCCGGCGTCTGGATGAGTGCGGGTGCCGTATCCATCGCTGTGATCATGACCATCGGCCTGTTGGCGGTGATCGCCGTGCGTGGCCTTGGGCATTTCTGGCCCTCCGATCTGGTGAGCGCGCAGTACGCGGTGCCCAATCAGGAATCGAGCGTTCTGGTCGGTGAGCGGGTCGAGCAGGAGCAAGTGCCTCGTGCGCGCCTGAAAAGCGCGGGCCTGCCGGTGCCTGATCAAGGGCCGGAGTTCATGACCCGCGAACTGTTCAAGGTCGGCAATCGCGATATCAACCCCAGTGACTTCAACTGGGTGGTAGGCGAATGGCTGACCGGGCAGAGCCGGCCTGCAGACCTGATGGCGCTGGAGCGTCGCGAGTGGGGCAATTTCTACGGCTACCTGGTCAACGTCAAGGAAGGCGGGCGGGTCGTGGCCGAAGGCGACGCGGCCTGGCCGGCCCTGCAAGAGCGCATCAAGCGCGTCGAAAAGCTGGCTGACGAACTCTATACCCTGGAAAAGAAAGACATTGGTGCCATCAATCACGGAATCGAGCGCCTGCGTCTGCAGGCCCGCAAGCTGGAACTCGATGGCCGACTGGATGCCGCCGCGCAAGCGGACATGGCTGCCGAGCGGGCCGAGCTGGATGCGCGTTACAAGGTCATCGAGGCGCGTCTTGACGGGCTGCACCAGGCCTTTGATCGCGACAGCCTGACCGCGCGTGATGGCAACGGCAAAGAGATCGAACTCAGCCTGGGCAAAGTGGTGCGTGCCTATCAGCCCAATGCGATGGGCACGGTGACCAAGCTTGGCTTCTACTTCGAGAAGCTGTGGGAATTTCTCAGCGCCGACCCACGCGAAGCCAATACCGAAGGCGGTATCTTTCCGGCGATCTTCGGCACGGTGATGATGACCCTGATCATGGCCGTGATCGTCACGCCGTTTGGCGTGCTGGCGGCAGTCTACCTGCGTGAGTACGCGCGCCAGGGTCCGGTTACCCGGTTGATTCGCATCGCGGTGAACAACCTCGCCGGTGTGCCTGCGATTGTCTACGGCGTGTTCGGTCTGGGGTTCTTCGTCTATGTGCTGGGCGGCTCGGTGGATCGGCTGTTCTTTCCTGAAGCGCTGCCGGCTCCGACGTTCGGTACGCCGGGCCTGTTATGGGCTTCGCTGACGCTGGCACTGCTCGCCGTGCCGGTGGTGATTGTGGCGACGGAAGAAGGCCTGGCGCGCATTCCGCTGACCCTGCGTGAAGGTTCGCTGGCACTGGGTGCAACCAAGGCCGAGACGCTGTGGAAAATCGTACTGCCAATGGCCAGCCCGGCGATGATGACCGGGCTGATCCTCGCGGTGGCGCGTGCCGCCGGCGAGGTTGCGCCTTTGATGCTGGTGGGCGTCGTCAAGCTGGCGCCGTCGCTGCCGCTGGACGGCAACTATCCTTATCTGCATCTCGATCAGAAGATCATGCACCTGGGTTTCCACATTTATGACGTCGGCTTCCAGAGCCCCAACGTCGAGGCCGCACGCCCGCTGGTGTATGCCACCGCGCTGCTGCTGGTACTGGTCATCGCCTTGCTCAATCTGTCAGCGGTGAGCATCCGTAATCATTTGCGGGAAAAGTACAAGGCGCTCGACAATTGATCCCGAATTCGCCCTTTGGCAAACGCGGCCGTTCGATGAAGCGAACCGTTCGCACAGGAGCAATCCATGCAGCATGAAAGCCCGACGAGTGGCATGAACATGTCGGCCCTGAGGCGTCACAAGCAACGCCTGGATCTGGCCGACGAGAGCGTGGCCATCGAAGTGCCGGGCCTGAATCTGTTCTATGGCGACAAGCAGGCGCTGTTCGACATTGCCCTGAATATCCCGAAGCAGAAGGTGACCTCGTTCATCGGTCCGTCCGGGTGTGGCAAATCGACGTTGTTGCGCTGCTTCAACCGCATGAACGACCTGGTCGATGGTTGCCGGGTCGAGGGCGCGATCAACCTGTACGGGCACAACATCTACACCAAGGGCGAGGAAGTCGCCGAGTTGCGTCGCCGCGTCGGCATGGTGTTTCAGAAGCCCAATCCGTTCCCCAAGACAATTTATGAAAACGTGGTCTACGGGCTGCGCATTCAGGGGATCAACAAGAAGCGCGTGCTCGATGAAGCTGTCGAGTGGGCGCTGAAAGCCGCTGCGCTCTGGGATGAAGTCAAGGATCGACTGCATGAGTCGGCATTGGGTTTATCCGGGGGGCAGCAGCAGCGTCTGGTCATTGCCCGAACGATCGCCGTGGAGCCGGAAGTCCTGCTGCTCGACGAACCCTGTTCGGCACTCGATCCGATTTCGACCCTCAAAGTCGAAGAACTGATCTACGAACTGAAATCGAAATACACCATTGTGATCGTTACCCACAACATGCAGCAGGCGGCTCGGGTGTCGGACTACACCGCGTTTATGTACATGGGCAAACTTGTCGAGTTCGGTGATACGGATACCCTGTTCACCAACCCGGCAAAAAAACAGACAGAAGACTACATCACCGGTCGTTACGGGTAGTACGTGCTTCGTCAGCCCTGAACCACCGCTGCGTTTTCGCAATTAACCGGACGTTCCAAGGACACCCAGCATGATCCACAAAGACAGCCATACGCATCACATTTCCCAACAGTTCAACGCTGAACTCGAAGACGTTCGCAGCCATTTGCTCGAAATGGGTGGCCTGGTCGAGAAGCAGGTGAACGATTCGGTCACGGCGCTGATCGAGGCCGACTCCGGTCTTGCCCAGCGTGTTCGCGAGGTCGACGACCGGATCAATCAGATGGAGCGCAGCATCGACGAAGAGTGCCTGCGCATTCTGGCGCGTCGCCAGCCTGCAGCGTCCGACCTGCGCCTGATCATCAGCATTTCCAAGTCGGTGATCGACCTGGAACGCATTGGTGATGAAGCGACCAAGATCGCGCGCCGTGCCATCAAGCTCTGCGAAGAGGGCGAGGCACCGCGCGGCTACGTCGAAGTGCGTCATATCGGCGATCAGGTGCGCAACATGGTACGCGATGCGCTGGACTCGTTCGCCCGTTTCGACGCCGAGCTGGCCCTGTCGGTTGCGCAGTACGACAAGACCATCGACCGCGAGTACAAGACGGCCCTGCGCGAGCTGGCGACCTACATGATGGAAGATCCACGCTCGATCTCCCGGGTACTGGACGTCATCTGGGTGCTGCGCTCTCTGGAGCGAATCGGCGACCATGCACGCAACATTTCCGAGCTGGTGATCTATCTGGTGCGCGGGACCGACGTGCGGCACATGGGCCTCAAGCGCATGAAGGAAGAAGTGCAGGGTATATCGAGCGAAACCGCTAATGTTCCGGGCAACGCTGACGATAAGTAAGATTGCCTGCGAGAAAAACGCCCAGCACGCGCTGGGCGTTTTTCGTTGCGCAGATCAGTATTTTCCGTCGCCTGCGGATTAAATGTCGCGGCGCAGTCAATCAATATGGCAGTTGGCTACCAGTCAACGCTATGCTTGCCGAAACAAAGGGCGTGTTGGCATACCGCAGTTCGCCTCCAGGTGAACACGCCCGCAGGAGCGTCGATGAGTAAGGTCAGTGTATTGGTGGTGGATGACGCGACTTTCATTCGCGACTTGGTCAAGAAAGGGCTGCGCAATTATTTCCCCGGGATTCATACCGAGGACGCGGTCAATGGTCGCAAGGCTCAGACGTTGCTGGGCAAAGAGGTCTTCGACCTGATTCTGTGCGACTGGGAAATGCCAGAAATGTCCGGCCTTGAGCTGTTGACATGGTGCCGTGAGCAGGACAATTACCTGAGAACCGTTCCGTTCATCATGGTGACCAGCCGTGGCGACAAGGAGAACGTCGTGCAGGCCATTCAGGCCGGTGTGACCGATTTTGTCGGCAAGCCGTTCACCAATGAACAGCTGCTGACCAAGGTCAAGAAAGCGCTGGCAAAAGTCGGCAAGCTCGACGCCGTCATGTCCACAGCTCCGGCGCGCATGAACTCGCCGCTCAATGACTCACTGAGTGCATTGACCGGTGGCAAGGCCGAAGTGGTTCGTGCCGGGCCTGTTGCAGCCGCTGCCGCAGCCCCAAGGCCAGCCCCTGCACCCGTCAGATCGGCAGAGCCGACCGGTCGCGGCCAGGGCCAGTTGCGCCTGCCCAACGGCACTCAGTCGTGTGTGATCAAGGCCCTTACCCTGAAAGACGCCACACTGGTGATTCGCGTCAGCGAAAACCTGCCCCAGGTACTCGACAGCGCGGTGCTGGACCTTGAGCAGGGCGAGGACAACGAAGTTGCACGCCTGAACGGCTATCTGCACTCCGTCGCCGCGTTCGAGCAGAAGCCCGACAGCGAATGGCTGCAAGTGACCTTCCGTTTTGTCGATCACGACGCGCAGAAGCTCGATTACCTGTCGCGTCTGATCGCTCGTGGTACGGCGCAGAAGCACTTCATCCCGGGTGCCTGACCTCCACCTGCCGCTGATCTGAATGGCATGCCGACGCTGCGTTGGCGTGCAGCTTACAGTCAGCGACGTTGTTTCCTGCCTGTTCGATACAGATGTGCTTCTTTCGCGGTAGCGCAGGGTTCTATTTAGTTTTTCCAGTCGCATGAAAATGCAAATACCTACTGGAAAAACCCCCAATGACGCTCAACCCGCTGCAATCAACCCCAGGCACTGCAACTGCCCACCCCGCATCTGTCGTGACCAGGCGCTCTGCCTTGCGTCTGTTCTGCGAGGCCCTTGTCGGGCTGACACCGGATGGCGAATACCGCGATAACGCACTGCTCAGTTCGCTCGATGAGCGGCTGGCCAAGCCCGACATACAGGCCTCGGTAGCGCTCAGACTCGCGGCGATACCCGCCAATGAATGGCCCGACAGTGACCTGCAGGTCGATCCTTCGACGGCGATGTCGTTGGCTACCCGTGGCGAGTATCTGCGCCGGCTCGCGGCCCATGTGGTCAATCCCGGTAACGCACGCTGGCTGGACGCCGCTATCCGCGACGCCACCCTGGTACCGGGCATGCGCACGCTTTCTCTGGCGATCAGCCTCAGGTCCGAGCATTCAGGATTATCATTCGAGTCGCTGATAGCGCTTGCTGCCCTGATGCTGATGCCGGCGTTGCATTCAAGCAGCGAGCCGGACAAGTCGCTGCCCAGCGCTCATAGCCTTGATGTGGATGTCCCGGCGCTTGAGGTCTGGAGCACGGTGCGGCATCTCGATTACCTGTTTCAACAATCAGGTATCGAGCTGCTGTGCGAGCTTGATGCCACGGAAAGCTATCTGCGGTTCAGCCCCCACGACACCTGGTCTGCCTTGAGCCAGACCGCACAGTTCAAATCGCTCTTCGCACCGCTGCTGGGTTACATGGACTGGTACGGAGGGCGGCCTGGAGAACAGGCGTCGCCGCGCATTACGCAGGCGCTCGCCGGGCGAGTGATCGCTGATCGGGTTGCGGCGACTGTGCAGCTCGATGGCGAGCCGCTGGACGTTGCCCTGCACCGCGGCTGGGTGTGTGAATACAGCCATGTCCAGCTTTACGACAGGGTTCGTCAGTTGATTCGTGCGCACTATCCGCAGGCGCGTTCCAGCACCCTCGACATGCTGTGTTACCTGTTTTTACGCGAGGTGATGCCTGAGCTTCTGGTGGCGAGTGTCCCCGATCATCTTCAATACGGGCGCTCGTTGCAAAGTGTGGCGCTGATTCACAGCGTTGCGCTGGTCGAGGCGCTGACGCCAGGTCTGTCGCAAATCGCACCTTATGATGAGCTGGTCAGGGTCAGTGCGGGTCTGGCTCAGTCGAGCGATGCCCGGATTCATTCCTTGTGGGCGCGCACGCTGGTGGTCCCGGCCTTGCGCTACGCCACTGCGCAGGGCGTTATTCAAGGGTCCGGCACTGACGATGTGCATCAGGCAACCGCCGGGCAGATCAGTCAGGCGCTGGCGTTTCTGAATACTCAGCAGGCGTTGCATGCGGAGGAGTTGAACAGCCTGCTGGGAATAAAGCCTGCGGACCGAAAGAAGCTGGCGCACCAGATGCTGGAGAAAGCAGGCGTCGATCAGCGGCTGTGGGATCAGGGCATCAAGATCGATCACTGGCCAATATTGCAGGCGCACGGGTTTACGGTGGCAGCATCCTACTCCCTGGATCGTGTGATAGCCGCTGGCAAGCCGCAAGCGACGGTTGTCGAGCTGCTGATGATGGGCGAGGTGTATATCGAGGGGCAGCCTACGATTCCCGATGCCTACGCCAGTGCTTTTGATCGGTTTCAGCAATCGCTGGTCAGTGCACAAGCCAGCATCATCAGGCGACTGTTGTCCGAAATGCAGGCGCAGCATCGAAATACCCTGTTGAACTCGACCTGCGAGGTCAGTCGGGTGCGATTCGGCGCACAAGAGGGCACGCAGGGGCTCTTCATTCGATGCCAGCAAGGCGACCACCGCAGCGACTTTCACGGTCATTCGGTGAACGAGCGTTTTTTCGAGCTGATACCGGCAGCCGGTGTAGCCGGTGAGGTGCATCAAGCCTTCACCTATGAGGTCGAGGGTGTCACGTGGTCGGGCACTATTCCGATTACCGAAGCGCTCAGCCGCAAACAGGCTCACCAGCGGCGTATCGAAAAAGCCAGCGTTACGCCCTTATGGCCAATGGACAGCGACGCTTACCTCAACGGCACCGTTTCACGCTCCGCGATCGCTTATCACCGACCGCAGCCAGGAACGCTGGTGCCCTCCGGCGACTTGATCTTCCAGGCCAATGCCGATCAGCAAAGCGCTTTGGAACATCTGGCGAACAAGGCCGCAGCACATTTGCTTGAACGGTTTCTCGAGCAAAGCAAGGCGCTGCATCTGCATGAGACGGAATGGGAAAAAATCTGGGCCAGGGAGCGCGAGTTCGCTGACATGGCTGCGCGGCTGATCATTCCTTTTTATGGCTGCATCAAGGACCTGGCCAGCGGTGATCGGTCTGGCAGCGTGATCCTCGACTGCGTGACGGATCTGGCTTTCGCGCTGATTCCGCTTGGACAGTTCGCCGGCTCGACGGCTCGAATCATCCTGCGGGCTGGCGAAATGAGTGTCGCGTCAGTCGCCAGACTCACCGGTAAGGCAGTCAGCACATTGATCGGCGGCCTGGCAGAGCAGAGTGCCGTGTTCGCCGTGCGAGACCTGGGGCGGTGTGGATTGAAACTGGGCGTGCGTGGCTGGTCTGCACTGCTGGAGGAGGTGCCGTCGCTACGCACCGTGTTTTCATCTCAGTCACTGCTCGATACCGTCTTCGGTCTGGACAAAGGCATGTATCGACTCGCCGACAGCGTGGCAACGCCACTGCCAGTGAATGTGGAGTCTGTGGACAGGGTCGTGATGGTCGATGGCAGACGCGATGTGGCTGTACGCGATGTCGGTACCGCACAACAGCCGGACTTCAGGCTTTGCGATCCGCGATCCGACGCAGTATTCGGGAAAAGACTGACGCCCCTGTCGCAGAACAATCTAACGGAGTTTTCAGTTTTTTCAGCGCAGGAGCGTATAGGCCCCGAGCATTACCCGGCCATCGCGCCGGTTATCCCGGTCGGTGAGGGGGCCTGTGAGATACGAATCGTCGAAGGCTGTAAGGTGCAGACCATCGAGAGGGAGGAGGGGGTATTCGATATCCTCGTGGATGAGCGGATCTACCACCTCGACACCCACGCCCACGATGCGGCGCTGCGCACGTTGGCGGTCGAGAGGCTTTCTCGACGTTCCGCTTCGTTGCAGGAAACCGAAGCGGTCTGTCGGGTTCGACGTAACCTGATACAGGCTCCCTGCAGCCACGGTGTGAAGCTGATAACGCCTGCGCCAGAGCCGATAAGCGAAGGCTCTACGTCCCCCACACGCACTGGCAAATATCCGAGTAATGCGATGGACGCCCGCGAATTCGGCCTGGCCCGACTGTCGCTGGGTGCCGACTCCACGATTCCGGACATCGATGTCTTCGTCAACGAAGGCAAGTTCTGCAAATGGGCTGATCCCGCTGAACCCTCCGCCTCCACCTCGACGCAAGCACCTGCGGGAAAAGGGGTCGTAGCGCTTTCCGAAGCCGAGCGAGCGCTCTTTGCGTTGCCCGAGACGCCAGTTTACTTGTCAGAGTTTTCTGGTGCGCTGACGGAGAAAGGACTTTTGGGGCTGCCGGAAAATTTCCCGTTGCAAGACGCCTTCTGGATATATGTGCATATACCTGTCATCGAGCTCGGGCCTATCGCATCGGGCATCGCAGATGCCCGAACCCTGCGCGGTATCCGGCTGGATACGGAGAGCGTGCCCTGGATTTATATCGAGCCGGATACGGGCGTTTTCTACAAGGCTGCCATCACCGGGAGTGGGCTCGAGTTGAAGTTTTCCCGTGTGACCGATGTGGCGCAGATCAACGAGTACATCAGAGTTTCCGAACAGTATCGACTGGTTCGTGAGCTTCCCGATGCCGAGCAGGACCAGGAAAATATTGCACGTCTGCTGTTTGACCTGCTGGACGATTCCACGCGCGACGAATGGCTTGTGTCCTGGGCAGAACCCGTCAAGAACTACGACGACTATGTGCAGTGGTGCATGGCTAATCAGAAGCCGAATGATCTCCTGCGATTTGCCGCGAATATCATGTCTGGCGAGGATATTCAGAAGAAATTCGTTGAGCTGGCCAGGAACAGCATTCCGGATTTCAAAAAAATCACCCAGCGAAGCCTGCCGGAACAGCAGCATATTGTCGAAGTGCTCAATCACCTGCTGCCGACACAGGGTTCTCCGATCAAATGGGAGAGGTTGAACCTGGAAACTATCGTGATGCCCAATGCACCCAAACGAATAATGAAGCAGGTCAGGGGCGCCAATCTGTCTTTCCTGCAGGCTTACACCGAGTCGGGCGAGCGGATCGTCTACTACGCGCTTTCCGGAGGCAAAAAAGCCCGGGACCTGAAGCTGCAGCCGGATGTCGCCGAGCAAACCGAGCGGGTCATCGACGGGGTGATCTACCGTGATGCAAGGGCCCGCATGGCCGGGCGTCAGCCTGATCCGGGGTTTACCAGTTTGCCGGTCATCAGGGACGTCGATCATCTGGTGGTCAGGAAATTCGGGCGTCACCTCGATTCTGAAAGGCTGATTGCGACGATCTTCAAGGAAGATATGGCGTCTACCAGACTGACGCATATCAAGGTGTTCACCGTGATGGAAACCTGCCGCTCTTGTGGCGGATTCGTTTTGCCCCGCTTGAAACTCGACTTTCCCGAGGCGCATTTTTCCGTGACGTACCTCAAGCCTTATCAGGCCTCCTGACCGAGTCAGCCTTGCGCGGTGTCATACGACACCGCGTACCGGGCCTCTGGCGTGCCTTCCTTGACGCTTCATTCATGTCCGATTGATACCCTTGCGTCCTCTTCTGCCTGCAAGGCTGCTAGGCTTGGCACCCAGTGCCCTTGAACCCGACCCTCTCCGATGCTTGAACGCCTGCTTATCCTGTTTGCCCTGACGTTGACTGTGCAGTCGGCCGGGGCTGTCACGATTTATAAGTTCACCGATGCCGATGGCGTGGTGTCCTTCTCGGACCGGCCGACGCCCGGCGCATCGGTCATGGTGTTTCGCGACCGCATGGTCGAGCGTATCGACGGCCAGGTGCATTTGAGTGTCAGGCGGGAAAAGGGCGTACACAGCCTGTATGTGCGCAACGATCTGTACGCTCCGGTTGAAGTCGAACTCAAGCTTTCCAGTGTGACCAACGTGCTGGGGGTATCTGGCTCGTCAGCGACGCTGCGCCGTACGATCCCTGCGCGCAGCAACCAGCGCGTGGTGGTCTTGAGCCCCAAGGTGGGCAGCAAGCCGATGAACTACGCCTCGGTGCTGAGTTCAACCCTGGGTGATCCCAGAGGCTCGGTGCAGGCCTACAAATACCCGCTGCCGTGGATTGGTGGACCGTTTCGCCTGACTCAGGGCCCGAATGGCAGATACAGCCATTACGGCGTCAAGGGGCGCTATGCAATGGACATCGCCATGCCCGAGGGAACGCCGATCATTGCCGCGCGCGGCGGTACGGTGGTGAAGATCGAAAACAGCCAGTCAGGGCGGGGCTCGAATGCGTCAGGCAACTTTGTGCGCATCCTGCATGACGACGGCACCATGGGCGTCTACCTGCATCTGATGCGCGGCTCGGTGAGTGTCAGGGAAGGTCAGCGGGTGAGTGTCGGAACAGCGCTGGCGCGGTCGGGCAACACCGGCAACAGCACCGGCCCGCATCTGCACTTCGTCGTACAGCGCAACTCGGGCAATGAACTGATCTCGATCCCCTATGAATTCGCCACGCCGGTGCAGAGCCTGCCCAACTTCGCCGTCGGCGGGAATTGAGGGGGAGCCATTCATAGCTCCACGCCCTGCGTCCGATCCTGAACCGGCGGCGCGACTCAGACCTGTGACGCAGAGCGTCACGCAAGGCATTCCCACGCTGG